>DATNEC010000257.1:0-2660 GCA_035606815.1 Pirellulales bacterium | reverse complement strand
CCCGTGACTTCCCCGCAACCGGCAGTGCGCCCCGAGGCGACTGCCGGCGACGAGGAAGGCAAAGGTCTCGCGAGTGCCGTGAAGGGCCCGAAATCGGCTAGGGGTTGCCTGCCGCCTCCGCCTCGCGAGCCGCGCGGCGCTCGCGCAGCCGATCGCGAATTGGCTCTCCTTGAACATTCACGTCAACGCCGCCGCCCGGAGCGACATCAACTTTTACATCGTCTTGCCGCGGCTCGCCGTCGGGCGCCGTCCCATCGACGTGCGCGTCAACATGCGCGCCGTTTCCCTCGACGTCCGCCCCCGGTGCGGACGTCGAGGCAGGACCGTTAACGCGGTTTCCGGTCGGAGCGGCATTTTGGCCGCAGCCGAGTAGCGCCACAGCAAAGGGCGCTACCATGGCTGCCAGCCGTGGAAAGCTCGTATTCATGACGTCCTTCGCAATTGCGCTAAGGTATGGGCCGGCGAACGCCGCCCATCAGCAAGCTCAATATGAAGAGCACGATGAACACGAAAAACAAGATCTTGGCGATGCCCGCGGCGGCCCCGGCGATGCCGAGAAAGCCAAACGCGCCCGCGACCAGCGCCACGATGAAGAATACCAAAGCCCAGTACAACATGATCGTTCTCCTTTGCCTTGACCCCGTTCGATTGTCAGAAAAAAAGCAGCCGTCTTGCGACGGGTTCAACCCTCGGGAAGCGAGATCGGTTCGGCGCCGCAATCGGCCAGAATCTTCGCGGCCTTGGCGAGCCGTTGACGTTGGGCCTCGCTATGGTCCTCGGCCGCGACAAGAATCTTGCCGCGCGTCACCGCTTGGTCGTAGAAGTTGGCGAGTTCTCTTTCGACGCCGCGCGTCATCATGGCGCCGATCAAGCCGCCGACGATGCCGCCCGTCCACGCGGCGATTCCGCCCGCCGCCAACAGGCCAATTCCCCCGGTGGTCACGGCCCCGGCTAACACCGCCAAGCCGCCGAGCGCGACGCCAATGGCGCCGCCCGTCGCCGCGGCGGCGGCCGTGTTCGTTCCGGCCGGATCTTGATGTTCGAACCGCCGGTAATGCGACTCGGTCGCCTGATCAGAGCAAAGCACCGAGATCTGCTCTCTCGTGAACCCCGCTTTGAGCAACGAGTCGACGTCGCAGTCCGCCGCTTCAATGGTCGGAAACACTCCCACGCGAATGGGCGTCTCCAAGGTGGATGCATTTTCCATGTTTGCGCCTCCGGCATGTGAACAGTTCTGGGCGGAACTTGATGCAGCCGCCATGCCAAACGTTTCAATTCCGAGCAGCGGAGAGGAAAAGAAGGATTGATTCGGTCTCGATAGGGCCGCTGATGCGACAGTAAAGGCATTGGGCCAACGCGCATACGATTCGCGCCGCGCATTCGACGGCCGATCGACCAATGTGGGTTCAGGCCATCCAGAGCCAGAGTGAGCAGGAGGCCGCAAAGCTTGACAATTCGTCAAGGCCTACCTAGGATTCGCCTGTTCGCCGAAGAGCGGCGACTTCATCGCTAAGACAGCCCTGCATGCTTTTGGCATACGGGGCGTTTTTGTTTTCCGTAGCGTTGTTTTCCACGGCGGCGCGTGTTCCGCCGAATGCGTTCCGTCGAACGGCTTTGCGGGGCTTGGCCCAATTACCTTGATGGAGGAGGAAACGTAGATGAATAAGCGACTCGGCATGGGGCTTGGCGTATTCGCGATGATCGTCGGCCTGACGCTCATGGATTCCGTCGACCAGGCGGCCGCAGGTTTGCTGCGAGGCCGCGGAGGCTACAGCGGATGTGGCGGTTGCGGCGGAGGCCGGGCCCGGCATCATCATCACCGTCGCGGCGGGGGATGCTGCGGGCAGAGCTACGCTTACTCGGGCTGCGCCCCGATGAACGGTTGCGGCAATAACTGCAACGTCCCGATGAGCAGCCCCGGTTGTTGCGGGACGGCCGCTCCGGCCGGAAATTACGACGGCGGTCCCGGCAACATGCAACCGCCGCCGCCCGCCCCCGAAGCCAGCCCTTCGGATGCTCCGCCTCCACCGGCTCCCAGCGCTGAATCGGCGCCGCCTTCGGCGCCAAGCGCAGGCTAATTCCGATAAGTTTGCTTCGACTAGATGAAAAGCCGGCGGTCCCGTGGTTGGGCCGTCGGCTTTTTTTTGGGGTGCATGGCGGTGCCTTTTCCCGATGCCCCGGCTTACGCATCCTTCCATTCTGCCGGCAATTCCGCCGACGAGGTGGAAAGCTGGGCGCTATTTTCCGGCCGCTCGATGCGTTTTTAAGGCACTTCCTGCCTGGGGCCGATCTTCCTCCCAAGCCGCACTGCTACCGCTGGTGAACTCGGCGCCGGCCGAACATCGGGGCGACAGAGCGTTCGGCCACGGCTTGTTCCACCTACGGCGATGAACTTCATGAGCACCCGATCCGCCCGCCTGTTTCCGCGCTCGTGCCGCGCCGTCCTCGGATGCCTGGCGATTCTCGGCGCGAGCTGGGGCGCGCGGTCCGCCGGAGGAGACGAGATCGAGCGCCGCCGCAGTCCTGTCGTCGTCGCCGTCCAGAACGCGCGGCCGTCGATCGTCAACATCCACGGCGAAAAGACCGTTTCCACCGAGGGACATGCCAGCCAGGGCGGAGACGTCGGTCGCCGCGTCAACGGCATGGGCACCGGCATCATC
>DATNEC010000256.1:0-13424 GCA_035606815.1 Pirellulales bacterium | reverse complement strand
CGAAGGCGATTTCCGGCGTTTCCTCGTGCTCTTCGCGTTCCATCAGTTTTGGCCTTTATCGGAGTTGGGGCGTGGCCGATCGTCCTTTTTCACCAGCCGTTGGCGAATTCGGATCGGTCCCTGGCAGCATTCGCATTCTTTCAATTCATACATCGGAATCGAGCAGATGTCGCACCAATAGTCGACTTCGTACTTCTCGCCGTCCCGGATCGAATAGACGCGGACGACTTGGATCGCCGGCGCGCCTTCGAAGGTGCGCGCCAATAATTCCAAATCCATCTCGCGCAGCCGAGGGTCGCTATAAAAACCCCGGCCGCGAAAATCCTTGACGATGGGCAGCAATCGTCCGTCGGCCGTGGCGAGAGCGACCACGGAATGGACCGCGTCTTTGTCCGTTTCGACGCCGAACCGTTCCTTCATCGCCTCGGCCAGCCAAACGGCGCGGCCGCGCAACGACTCGTTGCGATAGGCATGTTTCTTCGCGCCCTGTTTCTCAGCGCCCTGTTTCTTCGCGGGCAGGGAATTCGCGCCCTCGGAAGCGATCTCTTTCGGCGTTTCGCCGGTCGCGCGCGGCACGAGCGCCGTCATCGCCAGCCCAAAGCCGGCGGCCCAGCACCACGTTGGTATCCTGCCAGCCATGCGACGCCGCGGAAACCTAGGACAAAAATGATCGCAACACGCCGCCGCTCATGAAGGCCGCCGTCCCTATTCAGCGGCGCGACCGACGACCACCAATTGAAGGGTCAACTTGCCCGGTTTTCCGTCCGTGGTCGTGGGATTCGAAAAACGTATGCTCCACAATTCGCGCGATTCATCATGCACCATCTCGGGCGCGCCGCCGGACGAGTCGGCGGGCGCGAGCAAGCTTAGGATCGCCGGATGCGTCCCGCCGGCGGCTTTCGGGCTGAGCTTGAATAACTCGGCATTCCCCAGGGGCTTCGCGTCCGCGTCGTCGGCCGCCGGAACGAGCAGCACGAAATCTCGCGTATCGGAGGTGCCGACGTGGTTGCCGTCTTGCGGCTGCAAGGCGTAACGCAGCGTGTAAACGCCCTTGCCGATCTCCTGCCCGCGAAAATCGCCGCTCTTGCGGGGGAAACGCACAACCCCTAGCAACTCGCCCATTTCGAGCGGATAGATGACCGTATTCGATCGTTCGAAACCGGCCGCCGTTTGCCACGTCTTGCAGGGCCAGATCTCGCAGAGCGTGCGCTTGCCGCTCTTCACGACAAAGCCCGTCGGCGAAAGCCGCTCCGCCACGGCGGGGCTGAGTTCGCCCGCGGGCGCCGGTTGATCGAGCGGCGCCACGCTGTAGTCGGCGGCCCTCGCAACCGAACTCAAGGCCGTCAAGGCCAGCAGCCCCCAAAACCCGGCACATCGCATCGGCACACATCTCCTGTTGATCTTCTCAAGTGCGAAACTTCGCGCTGCGCAGCACGCCATCCCGCCACGCGGCTCTAGCGTCATTATAGGTCGGCGCCCGCGGGAAACGCAAAAGGCAAAATAGTAGCCCCGGCACTCCGTGACGGGAAGTAATCACCGATCGCCGCCGGGGCGCTTCTCCGCCGCGGAGCGTCGGAGCTACTTTCACCAACGCGAGCGGTTCTCCATAACTCAAGGTCCGAAAACGGCGAGCAACCGGGCGCCGGCATGGTAAAAATATTGCATGGGGAAACCATCCATGCCATCGAGCATAGACATGACCGTCTTCGGGATCGGCGCCAGAGAACTGTACGACGCCGTTCTGACTCGCGACCGACGATTCGACGGGCGGATGTTCGTCGGCGTCCGCTCGACGCGCATCTACTGCCGCCCGATCTGCACGGTCCGTCCGCCGCGGTTCGAAAACTGCTCTTTCTACCGCCAAGCGGCGACGGCCGAGGCCGCCGGCTTCCGACCATGCCTGCGGTGCCGCCCCGAGTTGGCCCCAGGTTCCACGGCGCCGGTCGATGCCGTTTCGCGGTTGGCGGCTTTGGCCATCCGCCGCATCGAGGATGGCGCGCTGTCGGAGTTGAATCTCGACGAGCTGGCGGCCGAATTCGGAGTCACCGCTCGACATTTGCGGCGAGCCATTCGTCAGGAGGCGGGATTGACCCCGGTCGAGTTGGCCCAGACCCAACGTCTGCTCTCAGCGAAGCAACTGCTGACCGACACGAAAATGACCGTCACCGAGGCGGCGTTTGCAGCCGGGTTCGAAAGTCTGCGGCGGTTCAACACCGCGTTCAAGCAGCGATATCGACTTACGCCAACGTCCCTGCGCCGGTCGGCGGCCGCGAACAAAGTCGAGGTAGACGACGCCTATCGCTTTAACTTGGGCGTCCGCCCCCCGTTCGACTTGGCTCCTTTGCTCGCGTTCTGGGAAACCCGAGCGACCCCCGGCGTGGAGCAAGTAGCCGACGGATGGTATCGCCGGACGGCCGTGGTCGGCGATCGGACCGGATGGGCCGCCGTCGGCCCAGGGCGGAAGGACCATACGGTTCAGGTTTTGGTTTCGACCGGGCTGGGTCCGGTTCTGCCGTCCGTCTTATCCCGGCTCAAGGCGATGCTCGACGTCCGGGCGGAGCCTCTCGCAGTCGCCGAGCGCGTCTCGGAAGATCCGTTGCTGGCGCCGCTTTTCAAGCGCTGGCCGGGACCGCGGATACCGGGGACGTTCGACGGGTTCGAGTGCGGCATCCGGACGATTCTTGGTCAACAGATCAGCGTCCGTGCGGCGACGACGCTAGCCGGCCGCCTGGCCCGGCGTTTTGGACGAGCCAGCGCGACCCCCTACGGCGCCCTCACGACCGCCTTTCCGTCGCCCGACTCGTTGGCGGCGGCGAGCCTCGCCGATCTTCAATCGTTGGGCTTGACGGCGCGCCGCGCGGAAACCGTCAAGGGCTTCGCGATCGCAGTCGCCGAGGGCAACGTTCGCTTGGATCCTGGCGCCGATCCCGACCGTGTGCGGGCCGCGCTCGTCGAGCTGCCGGGCGTCGGCGACTGGACCGTCGAGTATCTGCTGTTGAGAGCGGTTGGCTGGCCCGACGCTTTTCCGGCTGGCGACCTCGGGCTGGTCAAGGCATCCGGTCTCTCCCCCGCAGAATTGCGTGCGAGGGCAGATCGTTGGCGGCCGTGGCGCGGCTACGCCGCCGTTTTACTTTGGCAATCGCTCGGCGGCCTCAACGGCCGCCCGCTGCACGGAGGAAATAGATGATAGATTTATGTCAAAATGAGTTCGAGTCCCCGATTGGCGTCGTGTACGTAGTGTCAGACGGGACGAATTTGCGGGCCGTCGATTTCGACGGCTACGAGCATCGGTTGCAGCGCCTCTTGGCCCGTCACTGCGGCCGCTACACGCTACATTCTGCACGGGAGCCAGGCGAGGCGGTTTCGCGTTTAAGGGCTTATTTTGCCGGCGACCTGCGGGCCATCGACGGCGTCGCCGTCGTCACCAAGGGCAGCCCCTTTCAGCAACAAGTGTGGGCGGCCCTGCGTACCATTCCCGCCGGCGAAACGGTTTCCTACGGGACGATCGCCTCCCGCATCGGTCGGCCGACGGCGTGCCGGGCGGTCGGCTTGGCCAACGGCTCGAATCCGATCGCGATCGTCGTGCCCTGCCACCGAGTCGTCGGGGCGAACCAAGGGCTGACCGGCTACGGCGGGGGGATCGAGCGGAAGCAATGGCTGCTCCGTCACGAGGGGGTCGTGCTTGCATCCCCTCCGCCTCGCCTCCCTCGCGATCCATCGGCTGCGTCGTCTCAATTGGTCGGGTCAGGAAGATGACGTCCTGACCAAGCCAGATTTGAGTTAGAATGGCAATGCGTGCCGCCGCCGACAGGAGGCCGATGTGCGGCTTGGGAGAGGCGCCAGCCGAAGATGGCCACTCGAGGCGCGTCATCTTCAGTCAAGTTGGCCATCCCTGAAAGAGCCTGAGGAGTCAAGTGGCTGTCCTGGGTATTTTCGCGCGGGGTATCTCCCGACAAGGCGTTGGGCCTTGTTAAAATCAATATGCTTGGGCGGAGGATCGGGCTTCGGTGGGAACCGACCCGAGCGCCGGCCCAAGGCCAAGAACCGAAGGTGGGGCGGTGAGACGCCGCCCGCCTTCCTTTTTGGCGGTGCTGGCCTTCGGTTTTTGGCGGAATGCGATAAATCCAGCCGTTCATCCCGGGACGCGGCTGTGTTTCGTTCGATTCCGAGGGTCGCTCTAGGCAGGTTGTCACGGTCTTATTCGCGGGTCGGATCGCAGTCGTTCTTGTTCCAATTGGCCGCCTTCGAGGAAGAACGCTTGGGCGGCGCTGCTTTCCAATATCAACCGTTTCCTATGCGAACAAGCGAAGGCGGCCACTTTTGGTTGGTCATCTTCGATTCCATTTGGCCGCCTTCGAGGAAGAACGCTTGGGCGATGCTAGTTTCCGATAACAATGGTTTCCGATCCAAACAAGCGAAGGCGGCCGCTTTTCGTTGGTCATCTTCGATCCATTTGGCCGCCTTCGAGGAAAACGCTGGCCGGCTTCCGATGAGAAACCATTTCGAGCAACTTCTTCCGCCCTTCCAAGCGACCGCTGCTCAACGCACGACTTTCAATTTGGGCAATTCCCGCTGGAGCGAAGCGACCGCATCGTCGCTGACGTCGGTCCCTTGCAGACCCAGTTCCCGCAAGCTCGCAAGCGCTGCGAGCTTCGCCACCCCCTTGTCGCCGATTTCGGTCCCGGCCAATTGCAACGAGCGCAATAATTGCAGCGGCGCCAGCCGGGCCAACCCGTCGTCGCTGATTTCGGTGCGCGTCAGGTCGAGCGATTCGAGTAGCGTCATGCCGCGCAGGCTGGCCAATCCATCGTCGCTGATTTCGGTCGCGGCCAGGCCCAGCTTTTTCAAGTCGCGCAGCGTGGCGAGCGCCTTCAGCCCGTCGTCGCCGATTTCGTTTTCGCCCAGATCGAGCGCGCGAAGGCGCGGCAGGCGCCTCAATTGCGACAAGCCCGAGTCGCTGATGCGGGTTTTCCACAGCGAAAGCGATTCCAAGCCGGCAAGCGCGGCGAGCCGCTCCAATCCGGAATCGCCGACGGTGGTCTCGGCCAGCACCAACGATTTGAGCTTGGACAAGCCGCGAAGCCGCTCTAGCCCGGCGTCGGAAATCGCGGTTCGCTGGAGATCGAGCGAGACGAGTTGCTTGAGCGACGCCAGATGGCCGAGACCCGAGTCGGTGAGGGCGGTAAACCTCAAGTCGAGGTTTTCCAATTGCGCGAGGCCGCTTAGTCGGGCGAAACCGGCGCCCGTGACGGACGTCTCGGCCAGGTTCAACGACCTCAGCCGTCGCAGGCCGGCCAGCCGCTTCAAGCCGCTATCGGTAATCTGCGTCTGTTCCAGGCCCAGAACTTCCAGCCCTTCGAGCGGCTCGAGATGGCGGAAATCGGAGTCTCCCAGCGAAGTGAAATCGAGCACCAGCGTTTTGAGCCGCTCGAACTTGGCGAGCTTCGCCAGCCCGTCGCCGGTCACGGCGGTCTCCGTGAGATCGAGCGATTCCAACTTGGCGGAATTCCGCAAATGAGCGAGGCCCTGACCGGAAATGTTCGTGTGCCAAAGGCCCAGCGCGAGCAGCCGGGGAAGATCTCGCAAGTGCGATAAGCCGTCGTCGGTGATCTTGGTATAGTTGAGATCGAGCTTGACGAGTTGCTTCAATTCGGTGAGATAGCGCATGCCGGTGTCGGTGATCGGCGCATCACCCAGATCGAGCGTTTCAAGTTGCGGCCAATTTTTCAAGTTCCGCAGGCCGCCATCGGTGACTTCGGTTTCGAGCAGATAAAGTTCGCGCAGTTGCTCGAGCGGCTTGAGCGATCCCAGCGCCGCATCGTCGACGGCGGCCCCGCTGAGAACCACTTTCACCACCGGGCTCCCCGCCGCTTCGACATCGCGCTCGTATCGCCCGCCGAGGCGTGCGATCGCGGCCAACGCGGTTTCTTCGTCCGGCACAGCGAGTGCCGCGGTCATCGGCGCGAGCAAGAGAAACGATAACCCCGCGAACGCAAGGCTCTCCAAGGCGCGGAAACGAACCGCGGAACTACCAGGAGGCTTACGCCTCCCGCTCGCCTGCTCAACGGTTCTCGCTCGATGCTGCATCGCGAACCCCCAGCCTCCCAATCACTCCCCTCGCCGCTCCGGCCATTGCAACTGCCGATGCAAAAACGCGAACGTTCCTTGGCCGTTGATCGTGTGCGGGCCATTGAAAAACTCGATCGCGGTGCGATCGCCGATGCCCAGTCGATCGTAGAGCCGGCGGACTTTGGCGTATTCGCTGGCGACCCATTCGTCGGGCGCCACGCCGTCGGCATGGCCGCGCTCGACCATGAAGGGCCGCGGCGCCAGCAAGGTCACAAGCTCCGAATAGCTGAACGTGCGGCCCATGTCAAAGTAGGGCATCTCCCACTCGATCGTGTTCATGAAGCTGCAAGCGTGATGGGTCGAGGCGACCTTGCGCGTCCAATCGTTGAAGTCGGCCGAGCAGATCGACAAGCAGTATCGTTCGAGAAGCGGCGGCACGCGGACCGCCGTCTCGCCGCCGTAGCTCAGGCCATAGAACGCGATCCGCTTGCGATCGACCATCGGCAGCGTTTCGAGCCAATTCAGAATCTGTTCGTGCTGGGTCAGGATGAACGAGAACAACGAGGCTTTCACCCCGTTCGCCTTTCGCGAAAGCATGCGGTAGCGATCTTCGCCGCGGTACGGGTTGTGCGGAGCGAACACGATAAAGCCGCGGTCGGCCAGCTTCGCCGCGAAATCGTGATAGGCCCGCTGGTCGCCCTCGATCGTGTCCTTCGGCACGCCGTTGCGGCCATGCTGGCAAACGACCAGCGGCCGACGCTCGCCGGGCTGCGCGTCTTTCGGCACGAGCAGCACGCCCCAGGCGAAGACGTCGGGCAGCACGTCGAGCACCACTTCATAACCGGTCCAGTGCGGCCGATCGTAGATCTTTCTCGAACGGGGTTTGGCGTCTCGCAGCGGATCGTCGAATTTTCCGAACACCTCTTCCCAGGCGTATTTGCGAAACGGCTTGGCGCCCTCGACCAATGTTTCGACCGAGGCGGCATCAATCTTTAAGAACTGCTCGCGCAGTACGTGCGAATCATTGACCAACCCTTGCACGTGGTCTTCCAACTGCTTCACTTGCCGCCACTGCCGCTGGGCAGGATCGAACGATTTGCGCGCATCGGACAAGCCCTGCTCGCGCGCTTCCCTGGACTTGGCGGGCGGCGACTTCCGCGGCGCGGCGACGCCCAAGCTCTGGGCAAAGGCGGATACTGCCTGCGGCGACGCCGGGCCGATCGGCCGTTCGTCCGTGCTCTGAATCAATTGCCGCTTTTGAAAGCCAGGCTTCACCAACTCATCGATCCGCTGGAACTCGCTCGTCACGTTTTCGAGCGAGGGCGTTTGCAGGCGGCCGTGGCTGCCCGTGAGCCGAAAGCCGCTAATCTCGGGCGGGGTCGTGCTTTGCCGGCTATCGACCTGCGGCTCCGAGCTGTACTCGACGATCAAATCTCGCGGCGCGATCAGGCTGGCGATTTCGGCGTCGCCGAACTCGTGCAACAGGGCCCAAACGTTTCGCTCCAGCGGCTCGTCGGCCACGTCTTGGCGAGAACGGAAATAGCCGCTGACCAGCACGCTGTCGATGCGCGGATCGACGGCGGCGGCATAAAACGCGATCAATCCGCCTTCGCCATATCCGGCGACGCCGAGCTTGGCGCCCGGCTCGGCGGTCTGTTTCAGCCAATCGGCGGCGGCCAACACCTTCTGCACCTCGTAGCCGATGACGTGCCGGCCCATGTGATAGGCCTGGCGATAAATCCATTCGCGGTGCGAGTAGCCGGGATTCGGCCGCCCGCTGATCGGGTTGCCCGTAAAGCGATCGCCGCGATCGACGAGCACGGGCACGATCACCCGGCAGCCTTGCTCCGCCAGGCGCCGTGCAAGCTGTTGCGGCGCGGCGATGCCGGGCGCCAGGCCGGCCGCTTGTTCGGGCGTCTGATCGGCGTCGGTCAGCACGACGACGTCGGCCAGCGGCTTCGCAGCAGGTTCGAGCAGCAATCCCTCCCCGTCGATGCCTTCCAGCACGGGCCAACGGACCTGATGGATGCTGAAGCGGTCCGTCTTGGCGATCAGGGCCGGGTTGTCGTCGTCGCCGAACCGCTCCATGACGGGCGGCAGCCTTGCATCGACGGCGCCGATCTGTCGAGCGAACCGCCTCCGATTTTCGGCCACCGACTTTTCATAAGCTTCGCGCGAAGAAAAGTCCCGCCGCCAATGCTGCTGCCGGGTTTCGATCGAGGCGGCGATCTTGCGATCGATGAATTCGTGGCAGCCGTCGAGCATTTTGGCCGACAGATCGCCCGTCCAGGTCAACGGCTTCGTCTCGGGCAGCGTCTCGGCATCGTCCGCACGGAGCGGAGCGAGAGCGAACAGCCATAAGAGCAGGAACGGCGGGGCCAAGCGAAGCATCGCGGCGTCTTTCGCAACGGTTGGGAAAGGGCATTGGGCTTTGTTTGGTGGGATTATCGTCGCTGGTTCGCCGCCGGGCAACCGGGTGCGGCAATCTTGGAATAATTCTTCCACGGACGGGATGAGGCATTTCGTGCGGCGCACGGCTACGATAGCGGTAGAGTTCCGGTTCGCCCGATGGCGGTTGGAGTTTCAAGGAGTCGCTCCAATGTACAAGAGCCCGAGAGGTAGTTCCGCCGCGCCGGCGCGGCGCCCTTTCAAAGTCGCTTTTCGCTCTGCGAAAAGACGTCTTTTCGCGGAGCGAAAAGCGACTTTCAGCGCATGGACTTCAATGTTCCTACCGGAATCTGACCCGGCCCGTGGGACGAAATCTTCGCGGCTTGGAATGAAACGGAGCGTTTGTAGCACGGATTGCATGGATGAAAGAAAGTTTCGGCGGCGCGGCGGCTTTACGCTCAAGGAGCTGCTCGTGGTAATCGGCGTCATCGCGATGCTGCTGGCTTTGGTCGTGCCTGCCATTCAGTCGTCGCGCGAAGCGGCCCGTCGCTCGCAATGTACGAATAATCTCAAGCAACTCGGCTTGGGAATGCAAAACTACGCGGACATTTACAAATGCTTTTCCGCCGATGCCATCTGGGGAAATGGCGATGTCGAGAGCGGCCCATTGACGCCGGAAGCGCCTTATCACTATCCGTGGACGGTCGCGATTTTGGGGCTTATCGAAGCGAAGCCACTGAACGTGGTCGGCTCGAAGATCTCGATCATGTCCGACCCCAAGAATCCGACCGTCTACACGGGCCAATACTCCACCAAGACGCCGCCGGAATATGGACGCAGCGGATTCATGTTTCTGCATTCGCAGCAAATCCCCGCCTTTCGTTGTCCTTCGGACACGACCTTCGGCGGCCCCGGTGAGATGCCAATGAACATGATGTGGACCAACTACGCCGGAAGCGAAGGTGTGGGCTATTTTCCGGCGGTGCAGATCGGCGGAGATACCGAACCGCCGCAAAGCTCCGCTCCCAAAGAATACAAAGGCCTCTTCACGTTCGGCGAGTTCAGCACGTTCGCCAGCATTCGGGACGGCTCCTCGAACACCATTGCGTGCGCCGAAGTGACGGCCGGCAGCGTCTGTAATCAAGTCGCGGCGAAGTCGGGGCAATGGGTGACTCCACAGCTGACGCCGATCGTGAGCTATACTCCCGAGCTTACGGTTCCGCAGTGGTTCGATTACTGGCCGTCGGCTAAACCGCCCGGCATTCCGCCGGTAGGCGGCGCGGGCAAGCCGCGCTCGCTGCTCTTCACTAGTCTCAATCCTCGCACCCGCGCGCCGATGGTCTTCCGCGCGCTGTGGGTCGCGCTGACGAACTCGGTGACCGGCGGCGCGCCCTGCGCGGGGGGCGATTTCTTCAGCGGCGCCCTCGGCAGACCATGCGGAAGCGGCGGCTTCGAATTGAAGAGCACGGGCGCCGGCGGCGCCGCTCCTCTTTATGGCGTCGCCCCGACTTACAACGGGCTGTATCCGCCCAACTCCGATTGGCCCGGTCCCGACAGCGCTCATCCCGGCGTCGTGATCGCGGTGTTTGGCGATGGGCATACTCAGACGATTGAAAACAGCATCAACTACGCACTCTGGGCGATGCTCCACACTAAGAGTGGGATGGAGAAGATTCCAGGAGATCCGCCCGAGGAGTAGCGCGGGAATCGATCTTCTTCAGCCGAGCATCGAATCGCCCGACCCCTCAACTCCTTCGCCGACGGTCAGCCTGTAACGGGCGGCAATTCAGCCAAGTAGCCGGGAGCGACTTTTTTCAGCCAGACATATTCTTTGTCGATCTTGTGCGGCGCCACGGGCGGCACGACGAAGGCCGCATAAATCAACCCGACGACGAATGCGAAGACGCCGCCAAGCAGCAGCGTCAGTGCAAACCACGGGGTCGCACCAGGACGATTGCCGAGGCCGAGGCCGAAAATGATCGCGGCGATCCCGCCGACGACCAGCAACCAGCTCATCGCGATCGCCCGCCGCCGCTTGTTGCGATGCCGCTCGCAGATGCCGATTTGGATCTTCGCGGTATGCCGCAGGATCAGCGCGACAATGATGTAAACCCAGAGGCCGGCCAGAATCAATACATAGACGGCCGGATGATGGTAGCTGAGCGATCGCTTCAGCCGGCCGCCGTATGCGGGTTGGTTGCACTTCACGCAGCGGTCGGGCAAGACCGCGTTTTTGTGCATCACCAGAAGCTTTCCCTCGCGCCAGATCCCGCCGCCCGGCTCGGCCAGCATGGCTTCGAGGACGACGTCGTGTTGCGGCGGGGCGTAGGGATTCACGTCCGACATGGCCGTCATTATGGCGAGATTCCTGGGTGCCGCAAATGTTTTCATCCCAACGCAGACGGACTGAGAATCCGTCCTACGCTCGCGGCGAGACGACAATTGAAAATTGACTCCCAACGGCTTGAGATTTAAGATACGATGATCTTGAATGACACTTCGCCGATGCAGATTTTCGCATTGAGTTCCAGAATGCTGCGCGGTTTCCCAGTCGATGCCGAAACTCTCGGGCGCCTCCGCCCGGCGCCTTGGTGCTGTTTGGCGTTCGCGCTGTTGCTGGCCTCGGGCGCCCAGCCGGTCCTGGCGGCTTGCGGCGATTATGTCATGATCGGTCATCATGCGTACATGCATACGGCAGCCGCGACCGACCCGTCGCCTGCTTCCGATTCGCCCTATTCGGAAAACGCCGTCGGCGAGTCCGCTCCGCCGAAGTGCCACGGCCCGAACTGCGGCCGGCAGGCCCCTTCGGCTCCGCAGCCCCTGCCGGCAAGCCCTAGCTTCGGCATCGATCAATGGGCTTGCTGCTCGAGCGCCATGACGCTCGAACTTGGGGCCTGCGACCGGCGCTTGCCCGAAACGGCCGTTTCCCTTGCGGCCGGATTCCGCTCGATTCCCGAGCACCCGCCTAGGGCGTAGCCGCGGCTCGCGTTCCGTTGGCCGCGAGTTGCGCACGGTTGAATATGTCGTCGGTCGAACGATCAGCGCTCGGCCGCCTGTGCGCGCCATCGCGTCGGCAAGTCTCAAGTCCTCGCGGAAACAACTTTCAAGGGTTCTTCGATGTCTGCACCGATCGCTTCCTCGCCATCCGCACAGCCCGCGCCGAAAAAGTACGTGCGCGCGGTCGGCCCGCGGCTGCGCAAGTTGCTGCTATTCGTGTTCGCCCTGGTCGCCCTGCTGGGCGCCAACTCGGCTTATCTGGCGGGCATTACGGCGCTGGAATGGGCCCAGGGGCAAACCTATCAGGACTATTTTTATCAAATCATGTTTCTGGCCCATTTGGCGCTGGGGCTGCTGTTGATCGTGCCGTTCGTCGTGTTCGGCGTGATTCATCTCTTGAATTCTCGCAATCGCCGGAATCGCCGCGCCGTGCGCGTCGGTTACGCATTGTTCGCCGCTTCGATCGTGGTTTTGGTCACCGGCTTAGCGCTGATGCGGGTCTCCGGCTTGTTCGAGCTGAGGCATCCGCTCACTCGTTCGACCGTCTATTGGCTGCACGTCGGAGCGCCGCTGGCCGCCGCTTGGCTTTACTGGCTGCACCGGCTCGCCGGCCCGCGCATCAAGTGGCGGTTGGGGATCAGCTATGCCGCCGCCGTGGGCGTGGTGGTGCTGGGCATGGTGGTGTTGCACTCGCAAGACCCGCGAAAATGGCACGTCGCCGGCCCGAAGGAAGGCGAGCAATACTTCTTCCCCTCGCTGGCCCGCACCGCGACCGGCAACTTCATTCCCGAAAAAACGCTGATGATGGACGATTATTGCCTGAAGTGCCACAAGGACGCCTACCAAGACTGGTTCCACAGCGCCCATCACTTCAGCTCGTTCAACAACCCGCCCTATCTGGCCAGCGTCAGCAAGACT
Organism: Pirellulales bacterium; assembly: GCA_035606815.1. Lineage (GTDB taxonomy): Bacteria > Planctomycetota > Planctomycetia > Pirellulales > JAICIG01 > JAICIG01. The sequence goes on along the minus strand of DATNEC010000256.1, from coordinate 1,052 downwards.
CGCGAGGTCTCGCTGAAGCGCGACGGCAAGGTCAACGCCTCGCGCTGGTGCGCGGGCTGCCACGATCCGGTGCCGTTCTTCAGCGGAAAATTCGACGATCCGAATTTCGACATGATCAATCACCCCACGTCGCAGGCCGGCATCACCTGCACGGTCTGCCACGCCATCACGCACGTCAACAGCCCGCGAGGCAACGCCGACTACACGATCGAAGAGCCGATCCACTATCCGTTTGCGCAAAGCGAAAACAAAATTCTGCAATTCATCAACCAACAATTGGTGAAGGCCAAGCCGTCGCTGCACAAAAAGACGTTCTTGAAGCCCGAGCACAAGACGGCCGAGTTCTGCTCGACGTGCCACAAGGTCCACCTGCCCTATGCCTTGAACCACTATCGCGAGTTCTTGCGCGGGCAGAACCACTACGACCCGTTTCTGTTGAGCGGGGTCTCCGGCCACGGCGCCCGCAGTTTTTATTACCCTGAAAAGGCCAAGCAGAACTGCGCCGAGTGCCACATGCCGCCGAAAACCTCGAACGACTTCGGCGCCAGGCTGTTCGCCGGCGCCAAGGAGTTGAGCATCCACAATCACTTGTTTCCGGCCGCCAACACCGGCATCGCCTGGTTGAAGGATTTTCCGGAAACGATCGAAGCGCACCAAGAATTTTTGGCCGGCGTCATGCGGCTCGATATCTTCGCGTTGCGCGAAGGGGGCGGCATCGACGGCAAACTGCTCGGCCCGCTACGGCCCGAAGTTCCGGAGCTGCAGCCCGGCAAGAAATACCTCTTGGAAACGGTGCTGCGCACGATGAAGATGGGGCACCTATTCACGCAGGGCACGGTCGACTCGAACGAGATTTGGGTCGATGTGACCGTGACCAGCGGCGGCGAGGTGATCGGCCGCAACGGCGGCATCGCCGACGATAGCGAAGTCGATCCGTGGTCGCACTTCGTCAATGTGTTCATGCTCGACAAGGACGGCAACCGGATCGATCGCCGCAATCCGGAAGACATTTTCGTCCCGCTCTACAACCACCAGATTCCGCCCGGCGCCGG
>DATNEC010000221.1:0-5141 GCA_035606815.1 Pirellulales bacterium | reverse complement strand
AGTCGCACCACCCCGGCGAGCAGCTTCGCGAGGTCGAGTTGCTTCAGACTCAGCTTGATCGCGCCGGCGGCATCGGCGGTCAGCGGCAAGACCACGGCGCCGGCGGCCAACCCGTCATCAATCGCGGCCTCGATCGAGCTTAGCGAGACCGTGTTCGGATCGAGCGCAAAGTCGAAGCCGAGCCGATCAATTTGGGCTTCTTCCCAACGCAGATTGTCGCCGCGGGCGGCGCCCTGAGCGGAGGCGGCGAACGGCGCCAGCGTACCCTGGGCTTCGTAAACGGCGCCCAACAGGCCCGCCAACTGCGCCGGCGGCCGAATCTCTTCCGGCAGAGCGTTCAACCGGGCCAGATCGAAATCGGCCAACGACATGGCCGCCTTGAATTCGTAAGGCGCCGCGAGCTTGATCTGACCCGAGGCGCGCAAGGTGGCGGGTTTTTGGCCGTTTGCGGCGGGCAGGGTCGCCGAAAGCTCGGCGATTTCCAACAGACTATCGTGCAATTGCGCCTCGACTGAAATCGGCGCCGGTCGCCAACCTTCGAAGGCGAAGTGATCGATCGACAACGAGACGTCGCCTCGCCACCCGGCCGGGTCGTTGAAATGTGCGGTCGGCGCGCCGAGCCGCAACGCGCCCGACACAACGCTGGAGATCGGAATGGCCGCGTCGATTGTTTCTTGAACGACCGCGTCGAGCCGCACCTTGCTCCAACGCAGCCCGACCCTCGTCTCGCCATCGGGGCCGAAATGCATTGCCAGCGAAAGATCGCCACGGCCGCCATAGAGCGATCCGCTGGCCGGGTGCAAATACAATCGTTCGTGGTTGGCGTCAAAAGTGAAATTCAGTTGATCGAGCTTCAGGCCCGCGATCCGCAAGTCCCGGGCATTGACGCCGCCGGTCAGCGAGAATTGCCGCGTTTCGAGCGCGCCTTGCAAGCGCGCCGCGGCGCCCACTCGCCCGGCGACTTCGAGGGGCAGCTTAAGCTCCGGCTTCAGTCGGTTCAAATGAGACAGCTTGCCCGCCGTCATGCGCAGCACCGCCGAATAAGAGAAAGGCTTCAGCAGGCCCAACTGTCCCGAGCCGGCGAGCTTGGTATGCTCGGCTTCTCCGGTGAGATTCGTTGCATATACGACGCCTTGCGCCAGGCGAAGATCGGTCGATATCACGGCGGGCGGCAGACCGAGGGCCCTCAACTCTTGAAACGCCGCCCTGCCCTCTAGCCGCCATGCGGAGAGATCGCCGAGCCGAGAGACTTCGACGCGGCCCGCAGCATTGCCCGAAGCCTGGCCGGTGGCGACCTCGGCCAACTCGGGCGCCAAGCGGAGGAACTCGGCGATTTCCACGTGCTCGAACGACAAGCGGGCCGTCAACTCGCCCGGCGGCGACAATTGCATTTCGGCGCCGCCCGAAAAGACCCCGTTTCGTTTGCCGCCGGGCAGTTCGAACTTCAGGTGATCGAGCGCCAACAGCCCTCGATCGTAGGTCAAATGGGCCGAGACGTTGCGGACCTCGATGCCGGCGACGACGAGCCTGGCCGCTTGCAAACGTCCGTCGAGATCATACTCTTCGCTCGTCAGCGGCGACTTCCAAGGCACTCCCACGTCCAACTGCAAGCTGAGCGTGCCCGTCACGCTGACGGGAAACTCGAAGCCGCACTTTCGCAGTTTTTCGGCAAGCTCCGCCGCGGCGATGTCCTCGAACGACCAATGAAAACTGACCATCGCGGCCTTGGCCGCCACAGGCTTCGCGGGCGAGGGACCGGCCGGCGGGCCGTTGGGCAGTGCTCGTTTCGCTTTCGCCTTCAGCCAGGACCAAGCCGTTTGCTTGGAATCGGGGTTTGTCGCTGCCGGCGAGGGCGAATTGTGCGCCGGCGCAGCGCAGGCCGTGCGCCCTGAGCCGCAGAAGCAGACGGCGGCGATCGCCAGCCAGATCGCCGCGGCGGTTCGCCAGGACCAGGTCATTCCGTTCGCTCCTTTTCGCCTCCCGCGGCGGCATTCTAGCGACTGCGCCGTTTTGGGTCTTTAGCGGTTTGCACGGCGAAACGTAGAGCAAGCGTCCTCGCTTGCTTCCCGCGGGCGCGAAAGAGCGAGAATTCCAACCTCGTCGCCAGCACAAGCGAGGACGCTTATACTACGGGGAGCAACAGCTTGGTCAGCGACACGAGTACGCTGGCGGCGACCAGCAACCCCAGAACCAAGCCTTCCGCCAGCGTCATTCGCAACTCGGGATAGAACGTCCGCTCGGCGGTCGGCGAAAAGCCGCGGCTCGAGGCGGCCGTGGCCAAGGCTGTCGCGCGACGCACCGCGGCGGCAAGAATCGGCAGCAACAATTGCAACTCGTCGCGAGAAAACTGATACCAGCCCGCCGGCCCGAATCGCCGCCGGGGCCGATAGCCGCGCAATCGCCGCGCCCGGCGAACCGTGGCCCACTCGTCGAGCATCGTCGGCAGAAAGCGCATCGCGGTCATGGCCATGAACGAAACGCCCATCGGCACGCGCAAGCGCACCAGGCCGACGAGCAGGCGCTCGGGACTGGTCGAGAGACAGACGGTCAGCCCGGCGAGCGACAAGCCCATGAATCGTAACGACTGAACGAGCCCGTATTGGGCGCCTTCCAAATAGAACCGCACGCCCGGAAACCGCCAAACGCCGAAGTCAATGCTCGGCACGATCGTGAACAACGCCGTGCGAGGCTCGCCCGTATAAAAAATCGCCTGGCTCGCCAGCGTGCTCCAAGCCATCGCCAGCACCACGCCGCCGATGGCCAGCCAGGCGCGCCAGCCCAGCCGCAAGCCGGCGAGCGGCAGCGCCGCGAGTACGAACAGCATCGCCAGCGCCGCGGTCGAATCAATCAACACGCTCAGCAGCGACAGCGTGGCGACCCACGCGATCTTCAGCCGCGGATCGACCTCGGCGAGCCAATCGCGGGCCGTGGATTCAGTCCATGACAAAGAGGCGCTCAACGTCGCAACTCCTCGGCCATCTCGGCGACGGTCCGCCCGGCCAGGCCCAAGCGGCGCCGCACCTCGAACAGCGGCGGACGCCGCAACCGGGCCGCCGCCAGCAACGCGTCGTCGTCCAACAACTCTTCGGGCGTGCAATCGGCCAACAGTCGGCCGTCGGCCAGCACCAGCGTGCGATCGGCATAACGCACCACGCTTCGCAAATCGTGCGTGCTGAACGTCAAGCACTGAGTAGCTCCGACGCGCGCCGTAGCTCCGACACTCCGTGGCGGAGATTCGGTCGCTGCGGGCGACCGACCGCCGTCCCCGTCACGGAGTGCCGGGGCTACTTTGTCATGGAGTGCCGGGTCTACCGATTCAGCCAGCGCCGCGAGCAACCTGGTCACGTGAGGTTGGTCCTGTCCGGTCGTCGGTTCGTCGAGCAGCAACAATCGAGGTTCGAGCGTCAAGAGCGCGCCGACGGCGGTCCGCAGCCGCTGGCCTTGGCTGAGCGCAAGCGGCGGCTCGTCGAGCAGCGACGTCAGTTCCAACTGTGTGGCGACGGCGGCGACCCGTTCGGCCGCGAACTGCTCGCCGGCCTCGGCCTGTCGCGGCCCGAACGCCAGCTCTTCTCGCACCGTGTTGCAGAACAACGTCAGATCGGGGTTTTGCAGCATCAAGCCGCACTGCGGCAAAAAACACTGCGCCGAAAAGCACTGCAGCGAAGAGCCGTCGTCTGGAGCGAATGCGAGTTCCCCTTCGGTCGGCCGCAGCAAGCCGGCCAGCATCGCGAGCAGCGTGCTTTTGCCCGAACCGTTGGCGCCGACGACGGCCACGCGCTCGCCGGCGTGCAACTGGAAGTTCAGGTTCTCGAATACCGCTTCTTTGCCTCGCGGGAAACGAAAAGCCAAACCCTCCGCCCGCATGATGACTACTGGCGCGCCAGGCGAGCGGGGGGCGTCAGCCCCCTGGTAAGGCCGCCGATCCGTTTCGCGATCTGTCGCAGCGATCTTGCCGCCGCCCAAAGACGGACCAGAGGTCCGTCCTACGGCCGGCGGTCGCGGCCGCCGATCGCCAAACTCGCGCAGGAATCCATCGACATCGAATACGGCTGGCAGGCCGGTCGCTTCGGCGAGCTGCGCCAACTCGGGCTTCGCCAAGCCGGCGGCGCCCAAGCACTCGCACAACCGGGCCGGCTGATTCGCCGCGACGTCGGCGCTCAACCGCCCCTCGTCGATGACCAGCGCCCGATCGGCATAGGGCAGGACTTCATCAAGCCGATGTTCGGCCAGCACGATCGCCATGCCCGCGTCGCGCAGCCGGGCCAACTCCGCGAGCAACTCGGCCGCGGCGACGGCGTCGAGTTGGCTCAAAGGCTCGTCCAACAGCAGCAGCCGGGGCCGCATCGCGAGCACGGCGGCCAACGCCAGCCGCTGTTTCTCTCCGCCGGAAAGCTGCTGCGTCCCTTGCCGCTCGCGCCCGCGCAGGCCCAGCCCGGCAAGGCTTTCGCGAACGCGCGACGCGATCTCTTCGCTCGGCAGGGCGAGATTCTCCAGACCAAAGGCGATTTCGGCGCCGACGGTCGTCGTGCAGATCTGATCGTCGGGCAATTGCAGCAACAGGCCCGCCTGGCTCGCCAGTTCGGCGGGACTCGACGATCGCGTATTGCGCCCGAACATCAGCACGTCGCCTTGCATTTGCCCCGCGGAGTGGTGCGGAATCAGCCCCGCCATCGCGCGCAGCAACGTCGATTTGCCCGAGCCACTTCGCCCGGCGAGCACGGTCCAACTGCCTGGCTCGATCGAATACGAGATGTCGCGCAAAGTCGGCGCCGCGCGGCCTGCGAACGTGAAGCTCAGATGTTCGACAACCAGCGGCAGGGTTTTCATCGCGCGGTCCTCCGCAACCGATAGCCGAGCCGCGCGCCGATCGCCCCGCCGATCGCGCCGTACAAAAAGCCGGGGATCAGCGTGCCGGCGACGATGAACCAGGTTGCGAACTCCAACCGGTACAGCGCCTGATAGAGGCAGTATTGCACCAACAGCGGCCCGGCGTTCACCGCACCGATGGTCACGGCGAGTCGCAGCATGACTCCGCGAGGGGGCGTCGCCGCCGGTTGTTGCAAGCTCGGCCCGGTCGTGACGCGCGCGAGCGCCAGAATTGCCTCGCCGAGCGCGATGCTGACCGTCACGAACAACAATTG
>DATNEC010000210.1:0-4862 GCA_035606815.1 Pirellulales bacterium | reverse complement strand
CGCTTTTTGCCGTTTGTCCGGCGCCGTGAAGCGGTAGCCCGGCGCGCCGAACTCTTCGAGCATCGGGTCCGTGGCCGATTCGAGGCCGAATTCGCCCAACGACTCTCTGTGCCGGGTCAGCAAGATGGCCGCCGCCGTGGCGCCCACCTCGGGCGGCTTTTCGCCCGCAATGCGCAGCGGATCGGTGCGTTCGATCAGGCTGGCCAACCAAGCGTCGGACTTTGTCCCCGTGTCGCGCTCGGCGATCGACATAGCGGCGATCCAGGGCCAGTTTTCGGGGATTTCGGCCGTAGGCGCAGGGAACCGCTTGGCGTCGATCGCCGCCAGCAAGCCGGGGAGCGCTTCGGGAGTGCCGATCTCGACCAGCACATTGCAGACATTGAAGAATTCGCTCCCGCGTCCTTGTTTGTTTTCTTCGGCCCGGTCGGCGGGGACCGGATCTCCGACGGCCGCGAAGTACGGCCCGGTGAACCGCGAGACGGCGAGGGGATCGAGTTGCCGGAGCATGATCAGTTCGGCTTCCTTGAGCGGTCGCTTTTGAGCGGCGATCGCGGCCAGGGTGCGCTCGCTCAATTCGGCCAGCCGCACGGCTTCGTTGCGGTGCTTCTCGAATTCATAAGCCATCCGCCGGCGCGGCGTCGGCAGGTTGACCAGGTGAAACTGGGCGCCGGACTTGAACGCGTTGGGGTGTGGAAACAACACCCCGACCGGGTAATCGCCCGGCTTCAGCGAATTGCCGCTGACGCAATGGGCCGTTTGATCGTCGATGCGGTCGAAATAGCTCGGCCGCTCGGCGCCGCGAGACTGGCTGGGTTCGCCCACGAACAGGTGCTGAATCCCCAGATGGTGTTTCTCCTCCCAGAATTCGGCAACCATCGCCGGCCGGGTCCACTCCAGCAGTTTATCCAAGCGGGCCCGCGCCGGGGCGTCGAGCTCCGCTGAAGTCAGCCGCCTTTCGATCGCCGCCTTGGCCTGCGGCAAATAATCGTCGCGAGCCAGCAGATCCAACAATTCTTGTTTGGCCACGTCCTGGCGAGCGAGTTGCTCCTTGCGGGCCGCGGGCGAGGCGTCTTCGGCGAGGGCCGGCAGAGTCAGATCGTCGAGCCAATCGCGAATCTCGCCGCCCGTCACGGGCGGCAGATTCCACGATTTCGGGTCGCTGGTCAGCCAAACCTGCCGCGCCGCCTCCCAAATCGGCAGCAGTCCCTTGCGGAACTCGGCGGAAATCTTGGGATCGGCTTGAAATCCTTTGAGTCGGACCATCACCCGGCAGGCGATCCGCGGCCGAGTCACCAGCCATTTCAATCGCGCGGCGGCGCCCAGGCGCTCGGAGAACTTCGCCGCGTCCAGTTGCGCCACCAGGCGCTCGATCTCGTCCGACGAGACCTCGAGCGGCACGGGCAAGGGATTCTCCGGTAACCTTTTCAGCAACGGCTCTAATTGACTGCGGACTTCGAACGAAGTCTTCGACTGCAACAAGGCCTCTTGAATCGCTTCGACCAGTTGATGTTGCGATTGGGGCTGGTCGGCCAGTTCGGATAAGCGAGCGGCGGCCCGTTCGCGGATCTCGAACCGAGCGTCGTCGAGATTGGCGATTAGTTCGGCGGGGCTTTCGGCCGGAGGATCGTCGGGCGCCGCAAAGAGCAGCGAGGCGCTGGCGCAACCCAACCAGCAAACCGCTGTCGCCAAGCCAGGCCAGCGATGCAGCGGAGTTAGGTTTCGCGAAAAAGAAATCCGGACGAACATGGTCGCCTTGGGGCAGCGTGACGGCTCGATAACGCGTGTTTCCATGATAAGCCGCCGGGCCGATTTCGGCCACGGGTCTTTGCTCGCGGCAGCGTGAGATGCCGCTTCTACAAGTCCCCGAGAATTCGCTCGATCTCCGCGCCCATACGGCCCGTGGCGATCAAGGCCCACATCTTGAAATCGGCCAACAACGACCACAGCGGGTAGCTGAACGTGGCAGGACGGTTCTTTTCCACCAACAGATGGCTCAGCCAGGCGAAGGCATATCCGCAGAGGGGCACGGCCAGCAGCACAAGCCACTGCCTCATGACCAGGGCCGCGATCAGCACGAGCAAGGCCAGGCTGGTCCCGCAAAAGTGCCAAAACCGGGTGGCCCGGCGGCGGTGCTCGCGCACGTAAAAGGGCCAAAACTCGGCGAACGATTGCAGCGGGTCTGTCGCCATCATGGCTGGAAATCATACTCCTCCGGCGGCCGCCCGGGCAAGCTTGACTCGGCCCGCCGCTCGGATAGGCTCAATTTCCATGTCGCGACGCAGATCCCTAGGTTGGCCGATCACGCTGGGCGTGGTGATGATCGTGCTGCTGTTGGCCCTGCTCATCGGCTGGATCGTGCTGTCGATCCGCTATTGGAGCGTGCTGGCCGTCGGGGCCACGTTTTTGGTGCTGGTGCTGGTCGGCGTGATCCTGTACTTGACGATCGCGGTCCAGCAAATCAGCCTGAACCGGCGGCAATCGAACTTCATCGACAGCGTCACGCACGAGTTGAAAAGCCCGATCGCCTCGTTGAAGCTCTGTCTGCAAACGCTCGGCCGCCGCAGCGTGACCGAAGCCCAGCAGGCCGACTTCTATCGCTTCATGCTCGACGACCTCGACCGGCTCGACATGCTGATCAACCATCTGCTCGACGCCGCGCGCCTGGACCAATTGCCGTTGGGGCAGGAAGCCCGCGACGTGCGGCTCGATCTGGTGCTTCGGAACTGCGCCGAGACGGTCTGCCACCGGCATCGCTTGCCGCCGGAGACCGTGGCGGTCGAGGCGGCGCCTTGCCTGCTCCGCGCTCGGCCGATGGACGTCGAGATCGTATTCCGCAACCTGATCGACAACGCGGTCAAATACTCCGGGCCGAAGGCCCAGGTCTCGGTCGAATCGTGGACCAACGGCCGAGGCACGGTCACGACGCGCGTGAGCGACAACGGCCCCGGCATCCCCGCCAAGCTGCGGCGCAAAATCTTCGGCCGCTTCGTGCGCTTGGGGAACGAACTGGAACGCGCCACCAGCGGCACCGGCTTGGGGCTGTACATCGTGCGGACCTTGGTCGGGCGGATGCGCGGCAAGATCAGCGTCCGCGGCCGCGCGGCGCAAAGCGGCACGGTGTTCGAGGTCGAATTGCCGGGCGAGGCGGCGGAATCGCAGGTCTCGGAGAACCCGGCGCCCGTCGCGGCGAACGGCTGACCATGGAAGCCCCCAAACACATCCTGGTCGTCGAAGACGAAGGCCACCTGGCGATCGGCATCAAGTACAACTTGGAGGCCGAAGGCTATCGGGTCAGCGTGGCTGGCGACGGCCCGACCGCGCTCAAGCTGGTCGAAGAAGACGCCGGCGCCGTCGACCTGATGATTCTCGATTTGATGTTGCCGGGCATGAGCGGCTACGCGGTCTGCGAGTCGCTGCGCGAAGCGAACAACGACCTGCCGGTGCTGATGCTCAGCGCTCGCAGCCTCTCCGAAGACCGGATTCGCGGCTACGACGTCGGCGCCAATCAGTACCTGCAAAAGCCGTTCGAGCTGGAAGAACTGCTGGCGATGGTCCGCAATCTGCTCCGCCGCCGCGGCGAAGCCGTCGCCAACAGCAGCAAGCCGGCCGAAGCTTACGAGTTCGGCCGCGTGAGGATCAATTTCGATACTTACGAGGCGACCGTGGCCGGCACGGAGCTGCGGCTGACGCCGATCGAGATGAATCTGCTGCGGTATTTCATCGAGAACGAGGGACGCGTGATCACGCGGGCCGAATTGTTGGAGCGGGTCTGGCGCCAGCCGAACATCGAGAACACGCGCACCGTCGACAACTTCGTGATGCGGCTGCGCAAATACTTCGAGCAAGACCCGGCCAACCCCCGCCATTTTCTCAGCGTGCGCGGGGCCGGCTACCGCTTCGTGAAGGATGGCGGCAAGGACGAGCCGTGAACGATATCTCCGACGAATTACGCCAGATTACCAGATTTAGTCTGCGCGGCCTGCTCTTGGCGGTAGCGGCCTGCGCTATCGAAGCGGCCGCTGTCGTCTATATATCGCCGTTTTGGTGGCTGATGTCCGTGGTCGTTTTAGCTGCGCTTGTCGCCGCGTCGGCGCGCCGCCTTAACCACGCTAATCCTGTTAGACGCGCTGCCCACATTGCCATCATCGTGATCGGTGGTTTCGGTTTCGTGCATCTAGCGATAGCGCGATTTCCGTGGACGGGGTCATGGCTGCTCCGGCTTACATGGGAGGAAGTCACGGCAGGGAACGGATGGTTCACCCCCTATATGCCATCCGCACTCGGAAGCCACTACACCCTGTGTTGGACGGTCGCAGCGGTCGTGGGCGGCTGCGCGGCAAGATTAGTCGTTGCAACAAAGAACTGGATGCGACGCCGCTAAAGAGGCGCCGTCGGCAACGTGCTGACGGATATCGGCTGCCTACGCGACGGGCGATTAGGGGACGTTCTAGCAGATCCCCGTTTCTTGTGCCTTTTCTGGCTGTAATTGCGCGGGCAATGCCGGCAGTTTAGCGTCGCGGCGCACCAAGCAAGCGCTCAAGAGCTTGCAGCGATCGCTCGGCGGTCTTCCATGCGGCGAGCTCTTCGTCGAGATCGACGTTCGACCGTTCCAGCGCCTTTTGACGCAACGTGCCCAGGCCGTTCAAGCCGGGCTGGCCGAAAATCGCTTTCCCGGACGAGAGGGTTTCCTGGTACAGGTTTTCGCCCAAGGCCAGCAAGCCTTGAGGATTCATGTACTTGGCCAATTGCAATTGGCCGACCTGCGAGAACTGCTGCTGTCCGAACTGCTGGATCGAAACGTTGCCTTCGGCGCTGATCACGACGCCCGTGGTATCGATCGGAATCGAGATTCGCGGCTGGAC
>DATNEC010000198.1:0-10078 GCA_035606815.1 Pirellulales bacterium | reverse complement strand
CCATGACCAACAGTTGATTCGGCGAGCCGATCAATGCCCGCAACTGCGGCCAGCCCGCGTTGTCGTTGGCCAACTGGAGATGCACGGCCTGCGACAGGTAGCGGACCGCGACGTCGGACTGGCGCCATTTCGTTTCGCCGAGCGGCACGGCCGGGTTAAGCACCTGCGGCACGAGTTGGTGGATGTCGGCCAGCAGTTCCAGATCTTCAGGCGTCTTGGCGCCGGCCGCGGCGAAGCCGCTGAACAATTGATCGACGGCCTTCCACCCGTCGGAAAGCAGCACGCCTGCCAATAACCGGCCATAGTGGCCTTCCGGCCGCCCGTGCTCCGAATGACGGTCAAGAAACGTATTATGAACATAGCCGCGGCGGCGATACGCATCCGCCCGCAGGTCGGTGGTTTCCGGGGAATGAAACGTGGTGGCGGCGAGCGAAACCGGCAGCCGGTCGGCGTTCGGCTCGAAGGTGGAAAAACTGAGGCCCTCGCGCACCGGACCCGGCGGCAGCAGACGGGCGACGCCGTAAAATATCAGCGCCGCCACGCTCGGCTCGACGACCAACAGCAGGTTTTCGCGCCGTTGCGAGCCGAGGTTCAAAAAGCCTTGCAAGGTTTCGACGAGCAACTCCGTCCGCAGCGCCGGATCGATCGATTTCCAACGCTCGGGAATCACTTGCCGCGGATCGTCGAACGGTTCGCCCGGCGGCGTTTCAAGAAACGAGAGCAACACGCTATCGTCGATCGCCGGCCGTTCGCCCGCGAGCAGGTCGTCCAGGCGATCGAGCGCCGGCAGCGTAGCGGCCAGACCTTCGGAATCTTCATCCCTCCAGGCGGCGCCCCACAGCTTGAGACAGTCGAGCGGCGACCAGGGTTCTTTGCGGGGGCCGAATAGCACGTGCCCGAAGTACGAGCCGGGCCGCCCCGCGGTGTCTTGCTGGCGATACGACATCTGCCCCAGGACTTGAATGTCGCCCAGCGCCGGACTGTAAAACAGCCGGCGCGGCGCGGTTGCGGCGTCGAGCCGCAGCTTTTCCTCGGTCGGCGTGTCGGTTGGCAGATAGTAGTACAAGAACCGCTCGATCTGGCGGTAATAGTTGCGCAGCTCGCCGCGCTCCAGCGAACTCGCTCGCGCGCTGTACCCGAGCACCCGCTCGGCCAGCTCTCCCTCGCGCTGCTCGAGGGCCGAACTGCCGTAGGTGCAGTGCGTGCAGTAAATTTGCTGAATGGAACTCATCGCGCTTTGGTCGGGTCCACGTCTTATTTAGTTGCGGGTCCGGAAATTAGGGATCCAGACTTTCTTTAGCCACGGATGAAACACGGATCGAGCACGGATGAGGAGCTTTATTCTAACTGCGATTCTCTTCGATGTTTTATCCGTGTTTCATCTGTGTTCCATCCGTGGCGGAATTCGTCATTTTGTTAAAGGTGATTTTCGTCACGTCAGGCCGAACCAATTCGGACTCCAACGCGCCGGCTTGGCCGGCGCCGCCTCGAGCCGGCCGAGAATCAACGGTTCGCTGGCGAACGTCTCGAAGCCGAGATCGACCATCGCCCACACCGCCAAGTAGGCGCCTCGCCAGCCTTCGTCGACGTGCAGCAAGCGGCTGCCGCCCCCTTCCTCGTAGCTTTTGCGGTCGACCGGCAGCCGGACCCACGCCGCCAAACGACGCGGATCTTCGCCCGGCCGCGGCTTATTGCGGCAGACCGCCAGCAGGCATTGATCGGTGAATCGCGGCTCGGGCCAGCCCCAGCAAAGCCGGTAGGTCGCGTGTGAACCATTCTCCGTCGCCAGCGCCTGTCGTGCCAGCGGCGGCGTCAGACCGATCTTCGCCGCCGGCAGGATCTCGGCGCGCAGCCACTGACCGATTCGATCGGCATGGGCGGCGAACGCAGCCTGGTTGTGGCGCACGATGCGGGCGTCGAACGCCTCCAGAAAATCGCCGGGCGAATCGTGCGCCAAGACCGCCAGCAAACGGCGCGTGGCCTTCACTTCGGCCATCGCCCCCTTGGCCGCTCGCGCCCAATCGGCGGGCAGCGGATAATGATGCAAGCACGGCTCGTCGTACAAGTCGACGATCTTGTGCTTGTCGGCCGCGGCGATCGCCTTTTTCAGGTCTTCCAGAACGTGTTTGCGCCGCAGCGCCGTTTGGTAGGCCGGCCGCCAAGGCGCCGCGTCGTGGCAGCCGTCCAGGAGATCCTCGTTCCAGACGCCCAGCAGCCGGGCGTCGAGTTGAGGCGCCTGCGACGCCGGATAGTCCGGCGGAAGCTGTTTCAAGGCGTACAGCACGGGCGCCCGCGCGGCCGCTTGCAGGGCGCGGCCCCGTTGCCCGGCGGGCGCGAGCGATTGGGCGTCGAGCTGCTCCAGATTTTCCCAAGCCGATGCAATCGCCAGATCGGAGGCCGGGTCGAGCAGGGCGTGTTGCAGTTTGTCGAGCGACAGCAGCCGCTCGCGCGCCGCGTGCAGGCGCGCGAGCAGATCGTGCTCGTAGTCCGGCGGCAGCCCGCGGGCGGCCCGCACCAGTTGCTCCTCGCCGGCGATCGTGGGCGCCGACGAAGCGACGCCCGCCAGCCGCTTGAGCAAATCGAGCCGTTCCTGGGCGGCGACGACGCGCGGCCGCTCGCGCTCGGCCAGGTTCCAGCCGCGGAACAGCGATTCGTGCCAGGCTTTGACGAGTTGCTCGTCGGCGGCTTGCCCCGGCGCCGCGGAGACTTTTTGAAAGGCCGACCAGGCGCGCTGCCGCTTCAGCAGTTTTTCGATCTTCGCCCGTTCCGGCTCTGCCTCGGGATGCCCGCCGAGCGCAAGGAGCTTGGTCCAGGCCAAGGAAAGCGCCCCGGCATCGCAAACGGGCTGTTTGAGCAACGACAGCACGGTGTCGCAAGCCCGGTTCTTCTCGCGCCAGGCGCGGACTTCGGGCTCGAATTTGGCGGCGCTCTTCCGTCCGTCGAGCAAGGTCCGGTGCGCGTCCCAGATTTGCACCAATGCGCGCCACGACTGCGCCCGCCGAGCGTCGTCGAGCTTGGCCAGCAGTCCCAACACTTCGCCCGCGCTCTTGGCGATCGCCGCGGCCGGCTGGGCGCTTGGGTAGTCGTCGAACCACTTCGGTTGAAACAGCCGCTGCATCGCCGCTTCGTCGCCGGCGGCGACCGCCCGCTCCAGTTCGGCGCGCTGCTGGACCCGCTGTTGGGCGTCGCGAATTTTCGGTTGCAGCGCCGCGGGCGCGTCGGCCGGCTGCTTTTTCGCTCGCGACAACATGTCGATCGCCGCGTCGAACTCGCGCGCTACGAGGAGTTTTTCGACGCTGGAAAACGAGAACAGCAGATCCGCCAACCGCGGCACCCCGGCGATGGGAACTTGCCGCAGCTCGATCAATTGCTGGCACAGCCGCGCGACTTCGGCGTCGGGCGATTTCTTGAGCGACTTGATGAGGGCCGAACTGGCCGGGTCGTCGAGATCTTCGCGGCGAAACAGCAGCTTGTCGTGCTGCGGACGCTCGACGAACGTATTCCATAGCCCCGGATCGGCGGCCAGGGCCTTGAGGGCCGTCAAGATGAACAGCGCCGAGTAGTGGTCGAGCTCCAACGACAGCGGCGTGTCGTGGTCGCGCGCCGGGTGCTGGTAAGGCTCGACGCCGATCTCCAGGTTCTTGCGCCCGGCCAGCGCGGGCACGCACATGCAGTCGTAGTCGACCAGCTTCAGCTCGCCGCGGTCGGTGACCATCACGTTGGCGTGCTGCAAGTCGCCGTGCGCGATCCGCGCGGCGTCGAGTTGGGCGACCAGTTCGATCCAACGCTCGCAGGCTTTGCCCAGCGATTGCCGATTTTTGTCCAGGCACTGCTTGCGGACCCATTTGAACAGCGTTTCGCCCGGCACCCACTCCATGGTCACCAGCGGATAGAACTTGCCGTCGCTCGCCGAGCGGATGCCGTCGTCGGTGTATTCGAAGCCGACCAGCGGAGCCACGCGGCGGCCGCGCAGATACTCGGCGATGGCCTGATACCGCTCGCGGCGCTCCGGGGCGGCGCTGGTGAAGACTCGGATGGCCAGCGAGCCGCGGCCGTTCGGGTAGCTGCCCTGATAGACGGTGGCAAAGGCGCCCGACCAGGCGCGCGGTTGATTGAGGCGGTCTTTGGCGATGGCGATCTGCTTCAGTTCGGCGCTGCGGAAGGCGATCCGCGGGTTTTGCAGCACCATGCTGAAGTGGGAGGCCAGGGGCCAGGACTGGGCGGCCGTCATGACTTCAACACCGGATACCCGTTCATGTGCAACAACCACAGCAACGGCTCCAGCAAACCGACCGGCGCAATCGTGCGGCGGCTCAAATCGCGCTCGCCCAGCCCGTCGAGCCCGACCGGCGTCAGCGGAAAGAACATGAATCGCCCGCCGAACAAATCGTCGATCTGCCGCTCGATCTGCCAGCCGGGCCAAACGGTGTCGCGCAATTGGGCCATGCACCGCGAGCGCGCCGCGATGCTCTTGAGGTCCATGCGCCAACCGATTTCGCCCAAGTCGCGATAAAAATGCTCCACGACGCCGCCGCCGTTCGGGTCGGCATAGGGTTCGTCGACCATCAGGTCGATCTTCGAGACGCATAGCGCCACGGGGATGTGGACTTGCTTGCCGGCCTTGAGTCCCTTGACGCGGCGAAGATCCTCGCGGAACCCGGCCAGCGCCTGCGACTGGGTTTCGCTGGGCTCGGTCGGATCGAGGAAGAAAAAAAACCCGTCGCCGTCCAAGGCCCGCTGCCGCTGGTGGTCTTCGATCGTCTGGCTGCGCGTCACTTCGCCCGAATAATCGAAGATGTTGACCAGGATGTTCGACGATCCAAAGCGATCGCGATCGAGAAAATTGAACACCAAGGGGTGCGGAATCCGTCCGACCTGCGTGGCCATCGGCCCCATTTTTTTGTTCAGGATCTCGTCGACCACCAGGTCGAACTCGTCGGAGCTGGCCGACTTGATCCGCTCGAACTGCACGACCTCGGGATAGTTGCCGCGGTTCAACTCGCGATAGACCATCGCCAGCCAATGGGTCTTGCCGGCCTGGGGAATGCCCAGCGTCGGAAAGCACAACTTGGCGATCTCGCGATACATCGACATGAACGTGAACTCGCATTCCTCGTAGGGATGCTGCGAGATCACGTTTTTGCACTGCACCATGTCGAGCGTCGCGCGGCCGCCGCCCGACCCAGGCCCGCTCAGGATCTGGTTGCTCAGCGGCTCGAAGGTTCCTTCGCCCAGACATTGCGGACACGTGTTGCGGGTCTGCTCCAATCGACGGCGAACGCCGCGTCGGAACAGCGCACCGCCGCCGGTCGCCAGGCCGAGCAGGCCCAGCCCCAATCCGCCGCGAATCCACTGCTTGCGGCGCCGGTAGATATTCCGCTGTTCGGCATTGGCGGCGACGTCTTGTCGCAATTGCTTCAATTCCGCCAGATCGGCCTCCAACCGCTCGGCCACGCCGGCCTCGACGGCCAGGTTCACCGCCAGTTTTTCGACCAGGCCGCGGGCCTCGACCGACTGGTCGACCAATTCGCTTCGCGACGCGGCGCTGGGGGCCGACGGCCGCCAGCGCTCGACGGCCCGTTCGTATTCGGCGTCGACGACGCGGCCCCGCTCTTGGCTCGCGCGCAGCTTTTCCGCGACTGAGCGGTTAAGGGACAGCATTTCCTCGCGCGACGTCGCCTCGGCGCCGGTCCCGGCGCGCAGCAACCAATGGTACACGCGATCGCCAAATACGAAGGTCGCCAGCGTGACCAGCGCCAAGAACACCGCCAGCCCCCCGAGCAGCTTCGACAAACCCATCGCCCTGGCCCGGCCGCCATTCAACCGGCGGCGCATCTCGTGCCGCCGCTCGTGGGCGGCCACGATCACCAGGCAGACGACCGCCACCGAACCGCAGAGCCAGAACCAGCGATTATCGACGCTCAATAGCGAGGCCAACTGGCCGGCGATTTGCTTGTTGGCCTGAATCTCGAAGAGCTCGAATCGCTCGTCGTATTGCGTGGCCCGCACCGCCTGCCACTGGTTGACAAGCGCCTCGCGGCGAGCGCCCATTTTTTCGTAGGCGGCGTCGAGGGCCTCAAGAGCGGCCTGATTGTTGAATTCGAGCACCGCCGCCAGGGCTTGCCGCGACGAGGCGTCGAGCGAGGACAGCCCTTGTATCAAGGCGGGCGGCCCGTGGGCGGCTTCCGCGGCGAGTTGTTCGGTCTGTGCCTCGCGAAAGCCGTTCCGGGCGTCGGCGTCGAGTGCTGCAACGGCCTGTTGCACGTATTGTTGCGCCAACGACGTGGCCTCCGCGCGAGCGTCGACCGGCGCCGCGGGGGGGATGGCCGCCTCGGCCCGGACAAAATGGCCGTGCGTCACGATCAGTAGGAAAACAGGCCAAATCCGCCACTGCCGGGCGAAGCCCCATTGCCCCCGCCGGGAGAAGCCTATCGCGACCATCGGTTCCCACGGCATGAGGTGTTCCGGAAATGACGCCGCCGCCCACTCCCTTGCACGATACTCGTCGCAAGTCGGCATGTCAAAATGGGACAAGCGGTTAGGGCCATTTCGAGCGATTGCCGCGGGCGGCCGAATCCGCCGCCTGGCGCGTCTTTGCCGACCAACACCGCGCGAGAGAGGGGCGCCCCCTTCGCCCTTTGAATTTGCAAGCTAGATTCTTTCTGAGGTCGACGGCGTATTTCCTCGTTTCCAGCACGGCCGCGACAATGAACGATTTATTGATTCCCAGCCAACTGATGCCCGTGGCGATCGAGGCGCTGCGCCCGAACTCGGCCTTCGAGTTCGACCTATTTCTGCGCTCAGGCGCCCAGCAAATGCCGGTGCTCTACCGCGAGCACCATTATCCGATCGAAGCCGCCGACGTGCGCTCGTTGAGCGAAAGCGGGATCCAGACGCTGTACATCGCCGAGCATCATGCCGAGGCCTTCGAGCGGTACGTTCGCGAGTTCGTGATTCCCGATCGCACGATCCCGCCGGCCGGCCGTTACAAGATTCTTCAAGATATCTCTCGGGCTGGCTTCCTGACCGCCCATTTGGGCGATTGTCCCGCGCGGATCGTCGAAAGCGCCGCAAGGCTGGCCCCCGATCTCGTCGGCTTATTGTGCGACGATGATCTGCTCCTCGCGGATCTATTTCGAGTGATGCAGCACGACTATTGCACGTTCACGCACGCCGCGAACGTCTGCGCCTATTGCCTGGCGCTGGCGGAGACGCTGGGCATCACCGATCGCGGCGCGTTGACGACGATCGCCGTGGGCGCTTTGCTGCACGATATCGGAAAGCGCAAGATTTCGCCCGCGATCCTCAACAAACCTGGCCGCCTGACGAAGCGCGAGTTCGAGCAAGTCAAGAAACACCCGCGCGACGGCTTCGAGGAGCTCGCCCTGCGGCGCGACCTGGGCTGGGGACAGTTGATGATGGTCTACCAGCACCACGAGCGACCCGACGGCCGCGGCTATCCGGTGGGCGTCGAACAGGATGAAATCCATCCGTGGGCCGAACTTTGCTCGGTCGTCGACGTGTTCGACGCTCTGACCAGCGACCGACCCTACCGCAGGCCGTTGCCCGCAGCCGATGCACTGGCATACCTGCAGCGAAACGCCGGCAAACAGTTCAATGGGGAGATGGTCCAATGCTGGATCTGTACGATGACCCAAAAGCTCTGAGCGCTTGGGTCGCGTCTTGCGCCTGCGACGTCGAATTGCCGCCCGACTGGCAGGGTTTTTTTCACCGGTCCGGGGCGATGCCCACGCTGGCCGACGAGCACCGCCGCTTTCCGCGATTCTATGTGCGCGGCCAGGCGGCGCTCGAATCTTGCCAGAGCCTGCCGGGCAAGCCGCGCACGGCAAGCTGGCACGGCGTTTACACCAAGGACATCTCCCGCGAAGGGATCGGCTTTTTGCACAGCGAGCAGCTCTACCCGCGCGAGCGCATGCGGATCGTCTTGCCCGACGGCGTTCCGCGTCTGATGGAAGTCATCCATTGCCGCCGCATTCAACGGCGGTGCTATGAAATCGGATCTCGCTTCGTCGCGGAATGCCGCCACGCCTGGTAAGACGGGCGCCCTGGCCACATGCGCACTCAATCCGCGACTTGGGCCAATAGGCCCACCACATCGCTACGATGGGCCGGCTTGCCGAGATGATAATTGATGCCGACTTCTTCCGATCGGCGGCGATCGTCGTTGGTTTGGTACGCCGTGACCGCGATGATCTGCGGCTGCGTCAGCGTCTCGTCGTCTCGGAAAGAGCGGGCCAGATCCCAGCCGTTCATGTCTGGCAGCCCGATATCCAGCAACACCACGTCGGGCTGAAACGTCGGCGCTGTGTGCAACGCTTGGAACCCGGTGCGACAGACGCGAGCGCTGTGTCCCGAAAGTTCCGCCCATTTCGCCAGCATCTCGGCCGTGTCGGGATGATCTTCCACGACCAAGACTCGTAAAGATCGCATGAAACTCGCCTCTATCCAAAAAAGAACCCCGGCGACGCGTTGGGCAACGTTGCCGGGGCTATGAACAACTCTATTACCGATTATGTATTGGGTCAAGCCGCCGGTCGGGGGGCTTCATCCCGATTGCCGAAAACCGCGGCTTTTCCGCTCGCGCCGCCCGACCTTATGGCCGAATGTCGTCGGACGTCGCGCCCTCGAACAGCGCCGAGCCGACGCGGACGAACGTCGCGCCCTCCTCGATGGCAATTTCGTAGTCGCCGCTCATGCCCATCGACAATTCTTTCAACTCGAACCGCCCGGCCCAAGCCGATTGCAGGCGATCGCGCAGCTTGCGCAAGCGCGCAAAGTCGCGCCGGGCGTCGTCGGGGCCGCCTTCTCGGCCGGCCATCGCCATCAGCCCGCGAATTGCAATGCCGCCGAACATTGCGAGCGACTCGCCCAACGGTTCGATCTCCTCGGGATGAAATCCGTGCTTCGTCGCATCGCCCGAGACGTTGATTTCCAACAACGCCGAAATGGGCGCCCCGCGTCCGGCGCCCTCGGCCGAGACGGCTTCCAGCAAGCGCAGGCTGTCGCCCGAATGCAGCCATGAGATCAACGGCGCCGTGCGAGCGAGCTTGTTGCTCTGCAAATGCCCGATGAAGTGCCAGCGGACCGCCTCGTGCGTCAGTTCGGCGGCTTTGCGCCACAACTCCTGGGGCCGGCTTTCGCCCAGATCGTGGCAGCCGGCTTTGACCAGCGCCCGCGCTTCCGCCGCGCCGACGTACTTGGTGACCGCCACCAGCGTGATCTCGTCGGGACTTCGCCCGCTGCGCCGGGCCGCCGCGGCAATGCGATCGCGGACGTGCTGCAAGTTTTCGGCGATTCGCAGCGCGGTCACTCGATCTCCAACAGCGATTCGGCGACGCCGTCGCGGTTGAAGCGGGCGGCGAGAAACTGGGTGACGAGATTATGGCCCAGCAAGGTGCGATTCCCGCGCGGACCCAGCGAGCGGTAAAACAGCCACTGCTGTCCGCCCACTTGCACTCGGTAGCCGGCCGCCAGATCGGGCGCCACGATTTGCCGGTTTTCGGCCACGGTCAGCCGGCGCCAGGTGCAGGACCGCGAAAAACGCCGCGGCGCCAGATCGATAAACAGCGGGGCGAACAGATTCCGGGCGTTGGCCGCCGATTGCCGCAGTTCCAAGGCGCCCGCTTGCTGTCGCAACGTTCCGCCGCCCGGTTCCGATCGCCATTCGGGCAAGGCCAACGGCAGCACCAGCGCGCAGCCCCGCCGGCCGATCAACCGCCCTTCGTTCGATTCCGCCGACGGCGCGAACCGCACGCCGGGCGCCAGGGGCGCCGCCGAGCAGTAGGCGATCGAGCCGCTCTGCTCGCCCATTACGGCGTCGGCCACGAACAAGAAGTGATCTTGCCGGGCCAGCAGCAGATGCCGCTGGATTTGCACGCCGCCCGAAAGCGAAAGCTCCAACTCCAAATAATCGACGTCGTCGTCGGAGAGCCAGCAAACTTCTTCCCATTCCGATTCCGGTTCCAGTCTCACGCCGTCCAATTCGACTTCGGGGTCCCACGTTCCCGACGCGACCCGCTCGCGGCCGCAGATCAACTCCGCGGAAACCCGCTGGCTG
>DATNEC010000566.1:0-3945 GCA_035606815.1 Pirellulales bacterium | reverse complement strand
CGGTCATTTTGCCGACGCCCGGCAGCGCCATGCCCGCCAATAAGTTGACGGGATACCACAAGCCGTGCCCGCTCAACATGCCGTAGGCCAAGGCCGGCAGCGGCATCACGATGCCCCCGGCGATGCCCCCTTTGACGCCGGCGGAAATCGGATGGACTTTTTCCGGCAGGCGCAACCGATGGCCCGGCATGCCGGCCACGAGCCGCTTGACCCCTCCGATTCGGGCCACGACGGGCCTCGGCGCCGCCGATTCCTCCAGCGGTTCGTGCAGATGTCCGCGGCCGGGAAGCAGACAAGCGATCCAACGGCCCAAGCCGGCCGCGAGCACGACGGCGCCCACGACGCTCAGCGACAGACTCGTCGCCAGACCCGCGGCGAGCATAGCCAGCCCCAGACACAAAATCATCGGCGCCGCCGTCGGCGCCGGCATTTCGACGGACGGGCGGGCGGAGGCCGCATCGCGCGCGGTATTTTGGGCGTCGTCAGTCATCAGCGTCCCGCCACGTAGACCACCGTGAATACCACAATCCATACGCCATCGACGAAATGCCAATACCAGCCGGTGAGCTGCGCCGCCAGCGCGTTTTGGCCGCTCACGGCGCGGCGCGCGGCCAAGGCCAGCACGACGAGCATCGCGATCACGCCGAGGGTTACGTGCAAACCGTGAAAGCCGACCAGCGTGTAATAGGTCGTGCCAAATAGATTGCGGCTGATCGTCAAGTGATGGCGCTCGATCAACTCGCGCCATTCGTAGCCGGTTCCGGCCAGAAACGCGACGCCCAGCACGATCGTCGCCAACCACCACAAGCAAAATTGCCGCTGCCGGCCGCTGGCCAGCGCGTGCGTCGCCAGGTGGACGGTCACGCTGCTGGCGAGCAAGCAGGCGGTCGTGACGATCACCAGCGAAAGCGAAAGGGCCTCGCTCGGCGTCGGGCCGATCTTGTCTTTGCCCAGAAAGCTGAGGTAGGCCACGATAAGCGTGCTGAAGAAGGCGACTTCGGAAAGCAGAAAGGCGAGCATGCCCCATTGCGCGGCGCCGAGCGTCTGCTCCGGAGAGATCGCCGGCGGGATGGGCGGCGGCCCTTCATCCGTGCGCTGGCGGAGCGCGTGTGCAGATCTTGTCGGCGGAATACTTTCTTCGCTCATCTTGCACGCCTTGCGCGATACATCATGCGTAGTTCCAGTCAGGCGCCGTACAACCCGGAGGCTGACGCCTCCGGCTCGCCGTGCGTGAACATCATTCGTATTTCCAATCGGGGTCGTCCGGATGTTTCGCGTCCCAGAGCGGCCGGCGGCTGCGGACGGTCGGCAACTCCGCGAAATTGTAAGCAGGAGGCGGCGAGGTCGTCGTCCATTCCAAGGTCCAGGCGTCCCAGGGATCGTCGCCGGCCAGCTCCCCGCGGCGCAGCGAGCTCCACAGGTTGTAGGCGAAGATGGCGAAGCTCGGGGCCTGCACGAACGCGCCGAGCGTGGCCAGTTGGTTCCAAAGATCCCAGCCGCGATCCGGCTCATAAGTGAAAATTCGCCGCGGCATGCCGAGCATGCCCGAAACGTGCATCGGCCCAAACGTGAGAATGAAGCCGATGTAGAGCAGCCAGAACTGCCAGCGGGCGAGGCGCTCGGAAAGCCGGCGGCCCGTCGCCTTGGGATACCAATAGTGGACGCCCGCGAACGTGCCGAACAGCGTGCCGCCGATCAGCACCCAATGAAAATGCCCGACGACGAAATAGCTGTCGGAGAGTTGAAAGTCGAACGGCGCCGCCGCCAGCATGATCCCCGTCAGGCCGCCGATCAGAAACATCGACAGGAACCCGAACGCGAACAGCATGGGCGAATCGAATCGCAGCCGGCCGCCATACATCGTGGCCAGCCAATTGAAGAACTTGATGCCGGTCGGAATCGAAACCAGCAGGCTGGCGGCGGCGAAGTACAGATCGAGCGTGCGGCTCATGCCGATGCAAAACATGTGATGCGCCCAGACGCCCATGCTGATGAAGGCGATGGCCATCGTCGCGGCGGCCATGAACTCGTAGCCGAACAGCACTTTCCGTGAGAAGACGGGGATCACTTCCGAAACCATGCCGAACACCGGCAAGATCAGGATGTAAACCTCCGGATGGCCGAAGAACCAGAACAAATGTTGCCAGAGGATCGCCGAGCCGCCGTTGGCCGTATCGAAAAAGTGCGCTTCGAACTGCCGGTCGAAGAGCAGCATCACCAGCGCCGCGGTCAAGGGCGGCACGGCCAACAGCATCTGCACCGAAGTCCAGAGCATGGTCCAGACGAAAAACGGCATCTTTCGCAGCGTCATGCCGGGCGCCCGCATCCCCAAAATCGTGGCGACGAAATTCACGGCGGCCGAGATCGTGCCGACCCCGCTGACAATCAGCCCCAGCGCCCAGAAATCGGTGGCGGGGCCGCGCGCGAACGTGCGCTCGGTGAGCGGGGCATAAGCGAACCAACCGACGGCCGGGGCGCCGCCCGTCGCGAAGCTGAAATAGGTCAGGCAGCCGCCGAACAGCGTGGCCCAGAAGCCCAAGGCGTTCAGCCGCGGAAAGGCCATGTCGCGCGCGCCGATCATCAGCGGCACGAGATAATTGCCGATGCCGATCAAAATCGGCATGCCCACGAAGAAGACCATCGTCGTGCCGTGCATCGTGAAGAGCTGGTTGAAGAAGTCAGGCGGCAAAAAATCATTGCGCGGAGACAACAACTGCCAGCGCATCAACAGCGCCTCGCAGCCGCCGATTACGAGAAACACGACGCTCATCACGACATACAAGATGCCGATCTGCTTGTGATCGACCGTCGTGACCCACTCGCGGAGCCTTTCGGTCCACGGCGGGTTTTCGGTTTCCAGCGGCAGGTTTTGTTCGGCGACGGCCATCTACGCTAATCTTGTTCGCTTGGTGCGATTTTCCGGCAGCTATTCGAGCGTCAACAGGTATTCGACGATCCGTTGCCGGTCGGCATCGCTCAGTTTGAAGTCGGGCATCAGGCAGCCCGGCTTGATCGACTGCGGGTCGCCGACCCAGCGGTCGAGGTTTTCGCGATTGTTTTCCAATAGGCCCGAGGCCAGCGTTTTGCGCGCCATCAGGTGCGTCAGCTCGGGGGCATAGCCGCCTTGGGCCGGCGTGCCGCGCACGCGATGGCAATTCACGCACGACTGGGCGAGAAACGCATCACGAGCCGACCGGGCTGACGGAAGATCGGCGGCCGGCTGCGCCTCGTGCTCGAGCCAGCGCTCGAAATCCGCGGGCTCTTCGGCGATCACGCGAAGCAGCATGCCGGCATGTTGCGTGCCGCAGTATTCGGCGCATTGGCCGACGTAAACCCCCGGCCCGCGCGCTTCGAGCCACATTTGGTTCGTCTGGCCGGGAATCAGATCGGTTTTTCCGGCCAGCCGCGGAACCCAAAAGCTGTGGCAAACGTCGGCCGACTCCAATCGCAAGTAGGTGCGCCGCGCCGCGTCCTCGGCGCTCGCGGGGATGTGCAACTCGTTGGCCGTGACGAGGCCCAGCTTTCGGCCGTCGTAGTATTCGTAGCGATACTCCCACCACCATTGCCGCCCGACGACGGTGACGAACAGCGTTTGGTCGCCGGCCTGCGGGCTGGGCGGATCGACTTCGACCTCCCACAGCGTGCGCGTGATCACCAACATCAGGAAGAACACGATCAGGGCAGGCGCGGCCGTCCAGGCGATCTCGATCGACTTGCTGCCGTACACCTGGGGCGGCTCGGCGGCATCCTGGCCGCGGCGGCGGAAGCGAAACACGCAATAGAACAAGATTCCTTCGACAACCAGAAAAATCAATCCGGCGACGGCCAGGACAAGAATCGAGAGATTGCCAATGGAATCGGCCGCCGGAGAAGCGGAGTCGAAGATCGAAGGACTTTCGCCCGTGGGGCCCCCATTTGCGAGCAGCGCGAAGAAATCCATTCCGA
>DATNEC010000132.1:0-10947 GCA_035606815.1 Pirellulales bacterium | reverse complement strand
TGATCCGCTTGGTCCACGACATTTCGCTGATGTGGACCAGGCCCTCGATGCCTTCTTCAAGCTTGACGAAGGCCCCGTAGCTCATCACGTTGACCACCGTCCCCTTGATGCGGCTGCCGACCGGGTACTTGTCGGCGACGTTCTCCCAGGGGCTGGCCGACTTCTGCTTGAGACCCAGCGCGATTTTTTCCTTTTCGCGGTCGATGTGCAGGATTTGCACCTCGATTTCCTGGTCGATCGAGACCAACTCCGAGGGGTGGCCGATGCGGCCCCAGCTCATGTCGGTGATGTGCAGCAACCCGTCGATGCCGCCCAAGTCGACGAACGCGCCGAACTCGGCGATGTTCTTGACCGTGCCCTTGCGGAGCTGGCCGACTTCCAAATCGCGCAGCAATCGCGACTTCTTCTCGGCCCGTTCGCTTTCGATCAGCGAGCGGCGGCTGACGACGATGTTGCGGCGGGCCTCGTCGATCTTCAGCACGATGCACTGAATGGTGCGGCCGATATAGTCGCCGATGTCGGGCGGGCGGCGAATATCGACCTGGCTGGCCGGCAAAAACACGTTGACGCCGATGTCGACCAGCAAGCCGCCCTTGATTTTGCGAGTGGCGATTCCGGTCACGATGTCGCCCTCGTGGACGCTCTCCATGACCTTCTTCCAGGCCTCGATCTTTTCAGCCTTGCGCTTGCTGAGGCTGATCATGCCGGCTTCGTCCAGGCCGGCTTGCGCGTCTTCGATCTCCTCGACCAGCACCTTGACCGTCTGACCCGGCTCGGGAGGCGGCTCGTCTTCGCCCCATTCGTTGAGTGGGATCGTGCCCTCGCTCTTATAGCCGACGTCGACCAGCACCAGATCGCCTTCGATGCGCAGCACGCGCCCCGTGACGATCTCATTGATCGTGATATCCCCGCCGCCCCATTCGATTTCGTCGGGGTTGGCGCCTTCCAAGGCCGCCGTGAGCTCCTGCTCCCATTCTTGTTCGTTGAGATCGAGACCGCGAATCAGATTACGATTGACCATGAATTGCCAACATCCGACCGCCAGCCACTCGAAATGCAAGAAGCAGGGCGGACCCTATGGTCCGTCACAGGAGCGTTTTCCGCGGAAGGCGCTCGTTTTCGCGTGGCGTGCGACCGGCCAAAAGAAAAGCCTGCACTTCACTCGCCCGGCCCTCCGCGCGGAGGGCTGACCACAGGCCGTGAAGTAAAGAACCGGGCAGTATAGCAAAATTGGGGCCGAGTTGGGAAGTGTGGAATCGCGGGTTATACTCGGCGTGTGCCTCGCCTGACGAGGAGAGGGCCGTCTCCCAGGTCGGGAGAGTTGCTCGCGCTGGAGAAGCCGCGGTGGAAGCGACCACGGGTCAAGAGTTTTTCACGCATCTGCAAAAGAGCCGGTTGCTCGCCGCCGAGCAATTGGCGGCGGCCGAGCGGCGGATGGCCGAGGCGCCGGAGGCGCCCCCCTCGCAACTGGCCCAGGAACTGGTCGCCCAGGGCCTCCTCACCGAGTGGCAGGCCAAGCAGTTGCTCTCCGGACGCCATGCCTTGTTCATGGGCAAATACAAGCTGCTCGATCGTTTGGGCGGCGGAGGCATGGGCGTCGTCTTCACGGCCCATCATGCGATGACCGATCGCGTCGTGGCGCTGAAGGTCATGAACCGCTCCATCATCTCGAACCCGCTGGCCATGTCGCGCTTTCAGGCTGAAGTCCGGTTGCTGTGCGCGCTGAGCCATCCGAATATCATCGCGGCTTACGACGCCGATTGCGCCGGCAGCACGCACTTTCTCGTGATGGAACATGGACGCGGGAAAGATCTGCGGGTCTGGCTGCAGGAACACGAGCCTTTGCCGGTCGATTGGGTCTGCGAGTGCATCCGGCAGGCGGCGCTCGGCCTGGAACATGCACACGAACGCGGCTTGGTCCATCGCGACATCAAGCCGGAAAACTTGCTGGTCGAAGACCCGCAGCCTTGGCGCCGGCCGTCGGTCAAAATCCTCGATCTGGGCCTCGCCCGCTTGATGGGCGACGAGTCGCCCGAGGAGGCGGCCCTCCGCGCGCCGGGACAGATCATGGGCACGGCCGACTACATCGCTCCCGAGCAGGTGGAACAGACCGATCTGGCCGACGTCCGGTCGGATATTTTCAGTCTCGGATGCACGCTGTTCAAATTGCTCACGGGCAAGCTGCCGTTCGACGGCGCCAACTATGCAGAAAAGCTCATTGCCCGCGTAGCGCAAGACGCTCCGCCGGCATCGAGTCTGCGGGCCGACGTGCCGTCGGCTTTGGATCGTGTCGTCTCGAAGATGCTCCGGCGCGACCCGGACGAGCGATATCAATCGCCGGCTGAGGTCGCCGAAGCGCTGTATCCGTTCACGATCGAGGGCAAGAATGCGCAACCGACGCCGCCGCCGCTTCCGCCGCCGGTCGCCCCACCGGCGCCGGCCGAGCGGAACGATCAGGCCCTCGGGTCGTTTCTGAATCAGCTCTCCTCGGTTGAAGCTCCGGCTGTGGCGGTTCGTTCGGCGCCAAAATCAAATGGCGCGCCGCCCTCGCCCGCCGCCCCGAATCTTTCGGCAGCGGCTAGTGCTCCGGCCGCTCCCAAGCGCCAGACGGTCGCGCCCAAGGCGCCGCCGGCGAAAAAAGAGCCGGCCGCGGCGGAACCGGCGCCGCGGCGCCCTGCGAGAACGATGAATGCCCGGCAAAGCTGGCTGATCGGTCTCGGCTTGGGCGTTGCCGTCAGCGTTCCGGTCGTCGGGCTGCTGCTGTTCGTCTCGCGCCCGGCGACGCTGGCCCTCGACTGGCCGCTCGACGAGCGCCAAGGGAGCGAACTCAAGGTCGACGGCCAGCGCGTCGCAATCCCAGCGGGCAATCCGGCCGAGATCTCGCTCAAGCCGGGCGAGCATCGCATCGTCGTTCTCCGCCGCCGTTACGAGCAACTCGAGTGGACGTTGCAATTCGCGCGCGGCGACCGAGTCGAGCGGCGCCTCGATTGGAAAAAACGGGACGTCGGCGGGGCCTTCACTTTCGGCCCAAGCCAGTAATCGATGGCGCCCGAGCGGCGCAGAGGATCTACGGATGCCACCGAGCCTGGGCCTGTCCGCTTCGAAAACGCTGCGTCACTCGTTTTCGGCCACGAACCTGTTCCTCCGCAAGCAGCTTTGGGTTTGGCCGCTGCTGGCGGCGCTGGTCTTGGGCGGCATCGGCTATGCGCTGCGCACGCGCGTCGAGAACTCCATCAAGGATTCGATGGCCGCCCAATTGACGGCCATTTTGGACACCGACGTCGAGGCGATGCGGATTTGGCTCGACGTGCAAAAAAAGAACGCGGAAACCGCCGCCGGCGCCGTACGCATCGTCGAGCTGTCGCGCCGCATCCTGGCCCTGTCGGAAAAATCGGGCGCCGCCGGCGAATTGATCGCGGCGCCTGAAATGGGCGAATTGCGCACGGCGATCGCACCGTGGACGAAAGCCCACGGCTACACCGACTTCATCCTGGTCGACTCCAAGCTGCGATTCGCGGCCGGGGCCTTCGACGAACTGATCGGAAAGCAGGCGGGGCCGCGATACGTCGCCTTCCTCCAGCCAGTGCTCGCGGGCCGCTCGGCGGTGTCGAGGCCCTTTCCTTCGGTCGTCGAGATCAAAGACTCCGAAGGGCAATTGCGCTCCGGCGTGCCGACGATGTTCGCCGCCGCGCCGATTCGCGGCGCCGACGGCCGGGTTCTTGGAGCGATCGGCTTTCGACTACGGCCCGAGGCCGATTTTACGAAGATCTTGAACGTGGCGAAATTCGGCGAGTCGGGGGAGACCTACGCCTTCGACGAATCGGGCTTGTTGCTGTCCCGAAGCCGGTTCGACGACGACCTCAAACGGCTCGGCTTGATTCCCGACCGCGCCGACGCCCAATCGGTGCTGACGCTGGAACTCAAGGATCCCTTGTCGGACTTGACCCAAGGCAAGCCGGCGCAGAAGCGCCGTTCGGAACTGGGCCTGACGCGAATGGCCGCCGACGCCGTCCAGGGACGCTCGGGCGTCGACGCGGAAGGCTACCGCGACTACCGGGGCGTGCCCGTGATCGGCGCCTGGAAATGGCTGCGCGACTATGGGTTCGGCGTGGCGACCGAGGTCGACGTGGCCGAGGCTTATCGCCCGTCGCAGATTTTGCGGGTCGCTTTCTGGGGGCTGTTCGCCCTGCTGGCGGTCAGCGCCGTGGCGATCTTCGCGTTCACGCTGGTGGTCGCGCGGTTGCAGCGTTCGATGCGCCATGCGGCGTTGACGGCCAAAAAACTGGGCCAGTACACGCTCGAAGAGCAGATCGGCCAGGGCGGCATGGGCTCGGTTTATCGCGGCCGCCACGCGATGCTCCGGCGGCCCACGGCCATCAAGCTGCTGGACGTCGACAAAACCACCGTCGAAACCATTCGGCGGTTCGAGCGCGAGGTGCAGCTTACCAGTCAGTTGCACCACCCCAACACGATCGCCGTGTTCGATTTCGGTCATACGCCCGAGGGCGTGTTCTACTACGCGATGGAATTCCTCGACGGCATCAACCTGGAGCGACTCGTCCAACTCTACGGGCCGCAGCCGGAGGGCCGCGTGATTCACATCTTGCTGCAAATCTGCGGCTCGCTCAACGAGGCGCACGGCATCGGGTTGATTCATCGCGACATCAAGCCCGCCAATATCGTCTTGAACGAACGCGGCGGACAGCACGACGTGGTCAAGCTGCTCGATTTCGGGTTGGTGAAGGCCGCGCACGCGGAAAATCAACTGACTTTGACCGTCGCGAATTCGATCACCGGCACGCCGCTGTATCTGTCGCCGGAGGCGATCGAGCATCCCGAAGACGTCGACGCAAAAAGCGATTTGTATGCGGTCGGCGCGGTCGGCTACTACCTGTTGACGGGCACGACGGTATTCACCGGCAAGAGCCTGGTCGAAGTTTGCATGCACCAGGTGAACACGCCCCCCGAGCCGCCCAGCCAACGCCTGGGCCGGGCCGTGTCGAGCGAACTGGAAGCGATTCTCTTGAAATGCCTGGCCAAGAATCCCGCGGACCGGCCGGCTTCGGCCAAAGAGTTGGCCGCGGCGCTCAGGGCCTGCCCGATGGCCGACGCCTGGTCCGACGCCGACGCGGAAGCATGGTGGAGAGACTACTCGGAATCGACGCCGGAAGTATCCGCCTCGCCCACGACGGAAACGGCCAAGCAAGGCGCCACGGCGGTTTGGAGCAAAGAGAGCGGCGCTTGATCGGTTTTGGTATTGCTGGAAAAGAGAGATTTCATTGAAAGGAGGCGGGATGGCACAGAGAAGATGAGGAGGAAATCGAGGCATTCGGCTTCTTTTCAAGCACTATCAAGGAGCGCGGTCATGCAACGAACGCTTTTGTCCTGTTGGACCTTGACGCTGATGGTTGTCGGCGCACCGTGGGCGGACGCCCAGGATGACGACGCGCCGGAAACCCGGCCCGTCGCCGTGGTTTCGTTCTCAGGCTACGCCGAACTGAAACGCGACTTGGAATATCTCGGCGCGCGATCGGGCAATCCGGACCTCGCCAGTTTGCTGGAGCAGTTACTGTCGCGATTCACCAAGCGCCACGGGCTCGCGGGCGTGGATCAGGACCGGCCGTGGGGCGCCTCGTTGAGCATGACCGCCGACGGCTCTCGGTTTCCGACCCTGGTCTTTCTACCTGTCTCCGATATGGCCAAGCTGGTCGAAGCCTTGGGGGCCGCTCTTGGCGGGACCGTCGATGCCGGCGACGACATGTACGAAATCAAAAGCAATGCGAAGATTTACTATGCGACGCGGAAAGGGACGTGGGCCTATGTCTCGGAGCGGAAGGACGTCTTGAAAAACTTGCCAAGCGATCCGCTGCTCCAGCTTCGCGGTCTCTACAAGCAATACGATCTGGCGCTGAACGTCAATCTGCAAAACGTCCCGGCAGCCCTGCGCGACATGGCTGCCGGTCTCGTCAAGCAGGATCTCGACGGACTCGGCCAAGTCACCGCGGGACTGAACATCGACCGCGCGGCCAATCGCACCTACTTGGACCTGCAACTGACGGCGTTGCCTGGTCGAGATTTCGTCAAACAACCGGCCGCAGACTCCCAACAACCGAAAAGTTCACAGTTCCCCGGCATTTTCGCGCCCGACGCGATCTTCTCCTTCCTCCTCGATTGGCGCTTTGGCGATCAAGACGAGAAACTGGCCAAAGCGTGGCTGGACCGTTTCCGCGACGAGGCGCCGGACGCGATCGACCGCGAACAGCGTCTTGACGACGAACAGAAGACGAAGGCCAAGAAACTGGCCGGCAAGCTGCTGGCAATTGTCGATAAGACGATCGAGAAAGAGGGCCGAATCAACTTCGGTCTCGTCGTAACTGGCGCCAAATCGGAAGACGAGTTTGGAGATGTCATCGGCGAGGCCGTTCAGGAAGCATTTCCCAATCGCATCCATGAGACCATTATCGGCGCCGGACAGGTCACGGTCGTCGCGGGCGGCCTGACGGCCGACGGCGCGGAGTTGGAGGATGCAACGATGCAACTCGCCTCGATGATCGCTGAAGCCGCCGGAGAGGAGCCGCCGAAGCGGAACATCAACAAGCATAAGGGGCGGCGTTTCCATGCTTTTTCGGTGATGGCGCCTCAAACGATGCGCGCGGAACTGCCGTTGCGAACCTTTCGCAACTTACTCGGCAACCCGCTGAAAATCGTACTGGCATTCGGCGACGACACGTACTATGCGGCGGTGGGCGAAAAGGGGGCCGACGCGATCAAGCGCGCGATCGACCGCTCTACGGAACAGCACGCGGAGAAACCGCCGCTGATGGCGTCGCTGGCGCTGGGGGCGACGTGGAAGCTCGCTTTGTCGCAACGCGCCAGACGCCCCAACAGTAAGGCCGAGAAAATGGCCGCGAGCATGACGAAGGAAGGCAAGGACCACCTCCAGTTCAGCGTCGGGCCCGTCGATAACGGCTTGCGCTGCCGGATCGAGGGCGAAGACGGGGCCAACAAGCTCCTGGGCTTGATTCTATCCAGCATCGTTCGCGGCATTGATCGCATCGCCGGCGCCGAGGGAGAATAGGCGCGACCTCATCCGCAGCACGTCTTGTTGCTTTGCCGCCACTAAAAACGAGCTCGAAATGTGGAAGCTTTTGCCGATGTTGTGCTTCGCGGGCGCCGCATGCGCGTCGCCGCTGGTCCGCCATGCCAGAGCGGCGGAGAAGGTGGTGCGACCGGGCGTCGCTGAGGGAGCGCTCGATAATCCGTTGAAGGGATGGTGCCCCTATACCGACGCGGGCGATATCCAGTTTCCCTATTCCATGGTGTTCTTTCCCGTCGCTTGGAAGGAACTTGAGCCGCGCGAAGGGCAATATGCTTTCGATAAATGGGAAAAGGAGGCGTGGAGCGCCGAGAAAGCCCGCGGCAAGCATGTAGTCTTTCGAATTTACGCCGACATGCCGGGCCGGCCGACGGGCATGCCTCAGTGGCTCATCGACAAAGGCGTGCGGTTGACCGCATACGCCGACCACGGGGGCGGGCAGTCGCCCGATTATGACCATCCGAAGATGGCGTCGGCAATGGAGAAACTGATCGCCGCGTTAGGACGCCGCTACGACGACCACCCGCGAGTGGCGTTTATTCAGCTTGGGTTGTTGGGCTTTTGGGGCGAATGGCACACCTATCCGCGCAACGAGCTTTTCGCCAGCCCGGCGACGCAAAAGCGCGTCATCGACGCCTACCATAAGGCCTTTTCCAAGAAGCGATTGATGGCCCGCAATCCGGCCGACTATGCCGGCAAGCAGATCTGGCTCGGGTTTCACGACGACATGTTGCCCGAAGATACCGATGGACCGGAAGGCTGGAAGTTCCTTCCCCGATTGCGCAGCTCGGGGCGGACGGAAAATTGGAAGCGAGCGGCGTTCGGCGGCGAAATGGTCTTCAACGGCAATCAGCGATGGCTTGGGGCCGACTTTGCTCACATGCTGAAAATGGTCGAGGATGCGCACTTTAGCTGGGTCGGACCGTATTGCCCGGCGCTGGAGCCTGCCCCTACGCAGCAGTTCACCCAGCGGGCGGCTCGGCTCGTGCGTCTCATGGGTTATCAATTCTCCTTGTCGGAGATTCGCTACGATGCGGAGCCCGTCGTGGGCGGCGACCTCAAGATTGCCATCCAGGGCGAAAACCAGGGAGTTGCCCCCTTCTATTATCCGTGGGCGTTGGAGTTCGCCCTGCTCGATCGCGCGGGCAAGCCCGTGGCGCGGCTGGCCGCGCAGTGGGACGTCCGCAAATGGCTGCCTGGACGGTTCTCCGAATCCGCCGTGCTCGGACCGCTCCCATCCGTCGCGGCGCCAGGCGACTACCAGTTGGCGATGGGCATCATCGACCCCTGGACCAAGCGACCATCCATTCAACTGGCCAACGACCTCAAGCGGCAAGATGGCTGGACGATCCTATCGACGATCAAGATCGTAGCCCGTTGAGTTCGATGGACTCCTACGGCGCCGCAATCTTCCACAGATGGGCGTCGCCGCGGAAGTAAATCGCGCCGCCGGCGACCGCGGGCGAGCCGAGGACCGGTTCGCCAAGATCGTTCTCGGCGACAATCTCGCCTTGCTCGCCGGACTTCACGATCTGGGCCAGCCCTTGGTCGTTGACGCAATAGATGAGGCCGCCGGCGACGGTCGGCGTGGCCCAGAACTTGCCGGCCAGCCGCAATCGCCAGAGAACTTTGCCGTCGGCCGCGTCGGCGCAGGTCAAGACCGAGGCGCCGTTGATGACGTACAGCCGCCCGTCGTAGAAGACCGGGCTGGACGAAGAGGGCGCCATCTTCGCCTCGCTCCAAACCGCCTCGACCTGCGAGCCGGGCTGGGCGCCGGGCCGTAAAGCGGTCAGTCCGCCGGCCGGCAAATAAACGAGGCCGTCAGCCGCCAGCACGGACGGAATGATCGAACACCCGGCGGCGTAGCTCCAAGCGACTTCGCCCGTCCGAGGCCGATGCGCCGAGAGGTGCGAAGGGCTTTGCAGCAACACCAAATCGTCTTGCGGCGTTTTGCCTCGCAGCACGCCGGGCGAAGTCCAGTTCATCGCGTGGTCGCGATCGACGCGCCAGCGGTCCTCGCCCGTGGCGGTATCGAGACCGGCGGCGAAAGAGTCGCCTTTGTTCTCGACCTGCACGATCACCGTATCGCCGACCACCACGGGCGAAGCCGCCATGCCGACGTCATTGGCGGCTGTCGGAAAGTCGTAACCCAGGCCGCGAAACCAGTTCAAGTTTCCATCCAAATCCAGGCAGACCAGATCGTTCGACGAATAGAAGGCGAAGATCCGCTTGCCGTCGCTGGCCGGCGTCGGCGCGGCGACTGACGAAGTGGGATGGCAGAGCGTGCGGCCGGTGGCCCAAAACTGCCGCTCCCAAAGCCGCTCGCCCGACGCGACGTCGAACGCCAACACGTGCAGCCGGTCGTGCTTGAATCCGCTCGACGAGGTAACGATAACTTTGCCGCCGACGACGATCGGCCCTGAAACTCCGCGGCCCGGCAGATCGGCGCGCCAGGCGATGTTTTCGCCCAGGCCATCCTTGTCGCCGCCGGCCTTTTTGCCCCACGTTACCGGCAACTTCGCTTCCGGCGCGACGCCCGTCGTATCATTGCCGCGGAATTGCAGCCAATCGGCCCCGTTCGCCAAGTTCCCGCGGACGGCGGCCAAAAACAGGGACAAAACGCATCCGACAAAAACCGTTCGCAACGTCATCAATGCTTCCCTCGTGCTCTTTCGATCTGTGTCATCCGCGTTCCTTTACGATTGCAGCCGGGATTTAACCACGGATAGCGCGGATTTCACGGATGGGTTCAATCAATTCTCGCCCGTCGCTCGTTCCGACTTGTTCCTTCAGACAAAAATGGATGGAGGTCAATTCCGTCCTCTTCAATCCGTGTCATCCGTGCCATCCGTGGTTCTTACTTTGAATTTGGCGGTTCCTGACTTTTGGCTTCCGATTTTCCGCTCCGCACCGCCACGCCGGTCGCATCGCACACGCGAAGCTGAAAGCCCCAAGTCTGGGCCCAATCTTCTTTCTGCTCGTTCTGCAGGACTTTCACCAGAATCACGTTGCGGCCGGCGCGCAGTCTGCCGCGGCCGACGAACTGGTCCATTTCCGCGCCCGAGTGGTAAACGCGGTGCTCGTGGACCAACTCGCCGTTGAGCCAAACTTTCGCGGCGTTATCGCGTCCCAGCCGCAATTCGGCGGGCTGATCGCGCGGCGAATCGAACTCGGCCCAGGCATACGCCACGACGCCATTGGCCTTGCCGAGCGCCTGATTGAGATCGACGATCCCGTAATCGTCCTTCGTCTCGTGGTCGATCCACTTCACGGTCCGCGGCTTGTCGTCGAGCGGCTTGCCCTCGTACTCGCCCGCGAGGTCCATCGCCTCTTCGGGAGGATAAACGACATCGAACGCTTTTTCGTCCGTGTTGTCGAACGGCCCGATCAGTTTCCAGGCCGTGATGAAACCGAAATGCTTCGGCAGATCGACCTTTTCGCCGAGCTTTTCCAGGGCGGCTTTCAATCGCTGCACTTGGTCGAGATCGCAGGCGCCCGAGAGCGCCTTGTCGTAAATCTTGTGCGCCTTTTCGCGCGATTCCGCTGTGTCGTAAATCTTGTGCGCCCCTTTCGGCGATTCCGCTTTGCCAAGCGCATCGGCCTCGTCGAGCAAACGGGCCACCGCATCGCGCCGCAGTTCGGGGCTGGGGTCGTGCAGAAAGCCGGGCGTCAGCCGGTCGGCCGCCGAGTCGTCGGCGCGGACGAGCCACTCGAAAGCCAGCCGCCGCCCGCGCGGGGCGTGCTTGACGTCGAGCACGAAGGCCTCCAACTCAGCCGTCGGCAACTTGGCGCCCTGTTTGAGTCGCCGATCGGCGATCGCCTGCACGGCCGCCGAGATCCAGTTGGCGCCC
>DATNEC010000127.1:0-17321 GCA_035606815.1 Pirellulales bacterium | reverse complement strand
CCCGTGCGCGAGATGGTGCCGGCCGCCATCATGGACGACCAGCGAGTGTATCTCAATATCATGGGCTATTTGCTGGCCGTCGATCTCAAGACGGGCAAGCTCCTGTGGCGCACCGCCAAGCTCCACGAATTGCCGCAAAAGGTGCAGCAGAACCAGTATCACTTTCCCGAGCAATATTCGTTGGCCATCTACGGCGATACGTTGTGGGGCGTCACGCGCGACGTCGGACAGATCGGCCAGCACGGCCAGCAGTTTCGTCTGGCCCGATGGAGCGCCGCCGACGGCAAGGTCGGCTGGAACTCGCAGAGCGTCGCCGAATTGCAAAACTGGAACATGATGGGCCGGCCGCTGCCGATCGGCGATCGGGTGTATGTCGCCGCCGGCAAGCAAGGCCAAGGTTCGGAGCTGCACTTGCTCGCCGTGGCGGCCGACAACGGCAAGCTGCTCTGGTCGACGCACCTGGGAACGCACCAGGCCGACCAGGGCCAGATGTTCTACCGCCGCACGTCGCAGCCCTCGCTCGTGTTGCACGCCGGCCGGGTGTTGGTCGATACGCACGCCGGCGCGCTGGTGGCGGTCGATGTCCGCGGGGGGGCGATCGACTGGGGCATGATTTATGAATCGCAGATGCCCGACACCAACTATTGGTACAACCAGGCGCACGTGCTGACCACGGTCGGGGCTCCCCAGTTCATCGACAATGTCTTGTACTTCAAGGGCATGCGTTCGCCGCGGTTGTATGCGGTCGATCTGTCCGGTCCCAAGGTGCTCTGGAAGCGGCCGGTCAGCGACTCGGCGATGTTCATCGGCGCCGACCGCGACAAGCTCTACCTGGGCGGCGAAGAGGTGCTGGCGATCGATCTAAAATCGCAGAAGCTCCAGTGGGCCACGCGATTGCCGATCGCCACCGGTTGGATCAAGCCCCTGCTGACCAAGCAGCACGTCTATCAATTCACGCAGCGCGGCGTGTTCGAGCTGGATAAAGCGACCGGCGACACGGTGCGGCTGTTCCGCGGCGCCGATCTCGATTCGCTCGGCGGCATGTTGTTGATCACGCCCGAGTCGCTCGTCACCGTGTCGAACCTGGCCGTTACGGCCTATCCCTTGGAAGATAGGAGTCGGGAGATAGGAGACAGGAATTCGGCGAGCCGTAGGCGTTAGCCTACTGATGAGAAGGGCGAGTCGGGCCGGATCGCAAGTTTGCATGCTTGCGATCCGAGGCGCCTCAACAGAACCAGCGGCTGGCGCGCCCCACCGCTCGCCTCGCAAGCCCCAACCACTAACCCCAACCACCCCCGATGAACATCCCCTGGAAGCGACTCGCCTCAATCGTACTGACGGCCCTCTTGTCCGCCTTGTCTCCATCCGGGGCGCCCGGGGCCGATGACGGCGTCACGGTCTCGGGCACCGGCGAAGTGCCGGCGAAGCCCAGCCGCGTGGAAATCGACCTATCGGCCGGCGCCGCCGCGGAACTTACGGGCGACGCGATCGTCAAATACCAGGATTCGCTACGGCGCACGCTGGACGCCTTCAAAAAGATGGACCTCAAGAACCTCAAGATCGAAGAGCGCAGCCTGTCATTCGAAAGCACCGGCGGCGGCGCCGCGGAGAACGCCTTCGTGCAGCCCGGCGCCGCGCCGAAGTCCGTCAAGTCGCAAATCGACATCACGCGCTCGCTGCGCGTGGTGCTGAGCGAGGCCGATCGATTATCCGAAGCGGAATTGATGGAGACGATCGGCAAACTGCTCGACGCCGCCCAGGACGCCGGGGCCAAGGTCGGCGCGGGAACGGAAAACGCGCTGCTGATGCGGATGATGGGGCAAACGGCTTCGGCGACGCCCGTCGTGACGTTCGTCGTCGAAGACGCGGCCCCGGCACGCGAAAAAGCCTATCAAGCGGCTTTTGATCAGGCCAAAGCCCGTGCCGCGCGGCTGGCCAAGCTGGCCGGGCGGCGCCTCGGGCGGGTTGAGTCGGTGGAAGAGGGCCTGGAGGCGAGCGGCAAAAAAGACGAAGCGGGCATGCAAGAGCGCATGATCACCGCCATCTACGGCGTTTCCTCCAAGTCGAACGAAGAAGATTCGCGGCTGACTTCGCAAAAGCTGGCCGACATTCCGGTGCGCGTGACGCTGCGAGTGCGGTTCGCGCTAGAGGAGTAATCATCGGATGGTTCATCTCCTTTCAAAGAAGGGTCGAAGAGCATGTCATCGCTGATCAGCCGGCATCGAGTCGCAGTTCGCCAGATCGCCTTTCGCTGGACCTTGCTGTCGATCGCTGCGGCAGGCTTCGGTCTCGCGGGCCGTGAGGCCGCCGCGCAGGTCGTCTATGGAGCGCAGGGCCAAGGCCATTCCGACGGCATCACCGTCTACGGCAGCGGCGAGACGATCGCCAAGCCCGATCGGGTCGAGATCAGCATGCGGGCCACCGCCAACGCCGAGTTGACGGCCGACGCCATCGTCAAGTATCGCGACGCCAAGCGGCGGATCCTGGAAGGCTTCGAAAAGCTGAAGCTGGAGCAGATGAAGATCGAAGAGATCGGCGTCTCGCTCACCAACCACGCCGGCGCCGAGGCGATGCAGATGGCCATGCGCGGCATGGTCGACAACAGCGCCGCCGGCAAGAGCAAGGTCGAGATCGCCAGCCAACTGCAATTGCGGGTCTCCGGCATCAAGGAGCAGTCGATCGAACAGGTCATGGAAACGGTCGGTAAGTTGCTCGATGCCGCCAAGGACTCGGGCGCCGAAATCGGCCCTTCGGCCGCCGACATCAACATGGCGTATCGCTACGGGCGTCAGGCCGAAAGCGCCTTGGTGCGGTTCGTCGTGCTCGACCTCGACGAATTGCGCGAAAAGGCCTACGAAAGCGCCGTGGCCGACGCCCGCGCCCGCGCCGCTCGGCTGGCCAAGCTGAACGGCATCGACGTGGGCGAAGTCCTCGGCGTGCAAGAGGTGCAGGTTTCGGGCGACGACGGCGGCTACACGACTAACCCCTGGGGCCAGTTGGTCGCGTCGCACGCCACATTGAAAGAGCCCAAGATTACTTCGGATACCTTCGCCGAAATTCCCTTTCGCGTGAAGTTGCTGGTGCGGTTCGGCATCGCACCCAAAGCTGAGAAGACGGCCCAGAATTGATTTAGCGGAATTGACGAAAGGAGCCATTGCTTATCGGAACAGGGGAATTGATCGCAGGAACAGCGCTCCAAGGGCGGCGTCCGCCCTTGGACGAGAGTCCCGGAACCTTCAACCGGTGCGAAAGAGGCGTCTATGAAAAAAACAGGGATTGCGGCTGCCGTGCTGGTCGCGGCGTGCTGCCTGCGCGCGACGGGGGCCGAGGATGAAGGCGTAACGGTGGTCGGCAGCGGCGAAGCCAGCGGCAAGCCCAACGCCTTCGAGTTCTTCACGCGGATCGGCGGCGCGGCCGAAATGGGCGCCGATGCCTTGACGAAGTTTTGCGAGTTCAAGCGGCGCACCGCCGCCGCTGTGGAAAAACTGCGTCTGACAGATAGCGACATCGCCGTCGGCGGCTTTTCGTTGACTTCGGCCAATGACGGCCAGACGCAGTTTTGCCGCGACGGCGACGGCGAAGACGTGTTC
This sequence comes from Pirellulales bacterium, assembly GCA_035606815.1. GTDB lineage: Bacteria > Planctomycetota > Planctomycetia > Pirellulales > JAICIG01 > JAICIG01. Next base: position 13,731 of record DATNEC010000127.1, on the reverse strand, counting down.
AAGCCGGAAATCGTGTTTTCCAGTCTGGTGCGCGTTTGCGTGCGCGGCATCGACCGGCTGCCCGAGGAGCAAGTTCCCAAAACCATCTCCGAATTGTTCGATCGTCTGAAGGACGTCGGCGTGGCGATCGTGCCGGTGCAGGCGCAGAATTCGGGCGGCGAGTTCGAGATCCACGACGGTTTCGACGCGGCGCCGGTGACGGTGTTCGTGCTCGAAGATGCGACCGAGCTGCGCCGGCTGGCTCGCCAACGGGCGTTCCAGGCGGCGAGGCAGAGCGCCGAGGAATTCGCGCGCCTGGCGGGCCTCGAACTGGGCCCGGTAGCGTCCATCCAGGAGGTCGGCGACAGGGCCTATCCGTGGATGGGCATGTTCGTTCCCGATGAATTCGAGGCGCCGCAAGGCGCGACGCCCGGCAAGCTACGCATGGTCTCTACGACGATGAGCGAGATCCCAGTGCGCTCCCGCTTGCGAGTTCGTTTCCAACTCAAGCCGCATGGCCTGGGCAGCGCCCAGGTCGGCCTCAGCGCCGCGGAGAGTCTCGGCGCTAAGGGAAGCCTCGGCGCCAAGGAAGGAGGACCGTAATGATTTGCCGCTTTGCAGCGCAGCGGGCGGTTCGCCGTCCGACGCCGGTCTTGTGGGCGGGCCTGCTGGCTCTGGCCCTGGCGCCGCCAAGCCGTGCCGAAGAGGTGCTGCCGAAGCACATCACCCCGCAAACGCTGAAGGCCGTCAAAGCGGGGCTCGACTACTTGGCCCGCTCGCAAGGGGCCGACGGCGGCTGGCACGATACGCAAGGGGGCGAAGCCTACCCGGTGGCCATGACCGCGCTGGCCGGCACGGCGCTGCTGGCCCACGGCGACTCGCCCACCCGCGGCCATTATGCCCCGCAGGTGCAAGGCGCGGTCGAGTATCTGCTGGCCTGCAAAACGCCCTCGGGGTTGATTACCGGCGCCGGGCAAGAATCGGGCCGGCCGATGCACGGTCACGGCTTTGCGCTGATGTTTCTGGCCTCGGCCTACGGCATGGAGACCAACCCCGGCCGCCGCGCCCAGGCCAAGGAGGTCATCGACGGCGCCGTCGCTTTGACCGCGCGCGGGCAAAGTCCGGCCGGCGGCTGGACCTACATCCCCGGCAGCGGCGACGAAGGCTCGGTAACGGTGACGCAGGTGCAAGCGCTGCGGGCTTCGCACAACGCCGGTTTCACCGTGCCCAAGGGAACGATCGAAGAGGCCGTGCGTTACATCGAGCGTTGCAGCACGCCCGAAGGAGGCATCGTCTATTCGCTCGGTTCGGGCGGCGGGCCGCGGCTGGCGATCTCGGCCGCCGCGGTGGCCACATTATATAACGCCGGCGAATACGACGCGCCGATCGCCGAGCATTGCCTGAACTACGTTTGGCAGCAGTTTCGCGGCCAGCAGGGTTTCAGCAAAGGAGGCGGCCACGATTACTACACGCACCTCTACGCCTCGCAGGCTTATTACATGGCCGGCGACAAGTACTGGGACGAATACTTCCCGGCCGTGCGCGAACAGTTGTTGTCGATGCAGGACAAGGGCGACGGCTCTTGGAATGGCGACGGCATCGGCAAAACCTACGGCACGGCGATCGCGCTAATCGTGTTGCAACTGCCTTACAAGTATCTGCCCGTTTATCAACGATAAAGTCGCCTGGGAACCCAAAAACGACAAAACCCTTGTTGAATGCTGGCCCCTTTAGGGGCTAAAGAGAAAAACATTAGTTGTTGCGTTCGTCTTCCCAGGCATAAATGCCTGGGCTATGGAAAGGTGAACGCTTAATCACAAGAAACTTTGGGTGACCCAGGCCTCTATGTCTGAGAGTCGGCGAACAACAAAAACCGTTCACCAGCTAGAACAAACCTTTTCACCACGAAAGAAAAACCCGTGAGCGAAGCAGAACACGACCCGGATCTCGCCGGACTGGCGAAACTGAAAGACGCGCACCAAAGCCTTCGCACGCAGATCGCCCGGATCGTGGTCGGCCAGGACGAAGTGCTCGACCAGTTGATGATCAGCATCTTCGCCCGCGGCCACTGCATGCTCGAAGGCGTGCCGGGCCTGGCCAAGACGTTGATGGTCAGCACCCTGGCCGATTGCCTCTCGCTGAATTTCAATCGCATCCAGTTCACGCCCGACCTGATGCCCTCGGACATCACCGGCACCGAAGTGCTGCAAGAAGACCGCTCGACGGGCGCGAGGCAATTGCGCTACGTCCACGGGCCGATCTTCGCCAACGTCGTGCTGGCCGACGAAATCAACCGCACTCCGCCCAAGACGCAGGCCGCGCTGTTGGAAGCGATGCAAGAGCGGCAAGTTTCGGCCGGCGGCCAGCGCTATCCGCTGCCCGATCCGTTCTTCGTGCTGGCCACGCAAAACCCGATCGAGCAGGAAGGCACTTATCCGCTGCCCGAGGCGCAGCTCGACCGCTTCTTGTTCAAGGTCTACGTCGGCTACCCCAATCGCGACGAAGAGCGGCAGATTTATCGCCTCACGACCGGCATGCAAACGCAGCAGGTCTCGAAGGTGCTCTCGGGCGAGGAGATTCCGGCCTTGCAGGCGCTGGTGCGGCGCGTGCCCGTTTCAGACCATTGCCTCGACTTCGCCATGGCGCTGGTCCGCGCCACGCGCGTCGGCGAGGCGGAGGCGGAAGGCCCGCAGTACATCTCGAAATGGATCGCCTGGGGCGCCGGGCCGCGCGCCGGTCAAGCCTTGGTTCTGGCCTCGAAGGCCCGCGCCGCGCTCGACGGCCGCACCAGCGTCACGATCGAAGACATCCGCGCCATGGCCCGCCCCGTGCTGCGGCATCGGTTGGTGACGACCTATGCCGCCCAGGCCGAAGGGCAGACGCCCGACACGATCATCAACCGTTTGCTGGACGATATCCCCGAACGAGCAGGAGCCGCCCGCGCCGATGGCCAAGTCGCCCACGTATTCCAATCCTGAGGTGCTGGCCAAGGTCGCCGGGCTCACGTTGCGGGCCCGGCGGGTGGTCGAAGGCACGATCTCGGGCTTGCATCGCAGTCCGTTTCACGGCTTCGCCGTGGAGTTCGCCGAGTATCGCGAGTATTCGCCCGGCGACGATCTGCGGTGGCTCGACTGGCGCGTGTTCGGCCGCACCGACCGCTACTACGTCAAGCAGTTCGAGCAAGAGAGCAATCTCCGCTCGACGATCGTGCTCGACGCCAGCGCGTCGATGCGCTACGGCGCCGGGGCGCTGACCAAGTTCGACTACGCCGCCACAGTCGCCGCCTCACTGGCCACGCTGCTGGTCGGCCAGCAAGATCCGGTCGGGCTGGCGCTGTTCGACAGCCAAGAGCGGAAACTGCTGCCGCCGGCCGCCACCCAGGCGCAGCTGGTGCGGATCGTCGGCGAACTGGAAAGCGCGCAGCCCGACCGCACCACGCAACTTGGCCCGGTGCTGCAAACGCTGGCCGAGCAGATTCGCAAGCGCGGCTTGATCATCATCATTTCCGACCTGCTCACCGATCTAGAGCCGTTCTACGACGGGCTGTCGCGGTTGCAGTACCGCGGCCACGAGATCATGGTGCTGCACGTGCTCGACGGCGACGAGTTGGAGCTGCCGTTCGGCGACCTGGTGTTGTTCCACGACATCGAAGGCGACGAAGAAGTCTTCGCCGAGCCGTGGGTCTTTCGCAACGCCTACCGCGAAGCGATCCAGAAATTCCTGGATGAGGTCCGCGGCACGTGCGGCTCCCGCGGCATCGACTACCTTTTGATGCGGACCGACGAAGATCTGGCGACGGCGCTGAGCCACTACCTGCATGCTCGCGACCGCATGCAGCCGTTTGGGCAGCACAAGCACGGGGGGAAGCACTAAAGATCTGCAGCTCGAAAAAAAACTCCCTCTCCCTTTGGGAGAGGGTTGGGGTGAGGGCCTTCCCGCTATCGGAGTGCCCTCACCCTGCCCTCTCCCGGAGGGAGAGGGTTTCAATGCAATGCAACTAAGCAACTATGGAAACCCTCTCGTACAACTCGCCGGCGATGCTTTGGGGAATGGCCCTGGCAGCCATCCCGATTCTGATCCATTTGCTGTTCCGCCGCCGCTTCCGCCGCATCGACTGGGCGCCGATGCACTACCTGAAGATCTCGATCCAGCGCAATCGCCGCCGCGTGCGGCTCGAACAGTTGCTGTTGTTGCTCTTGCGCACGGCGCTCGTGCTGCTGTTGTTCTATCTCGTGGCGCGGCCGGTGATGCACGCCCAGGGGCTGGGCGCCTGGCTCGGCGGGCGCAGCCGCAGCAGCCAATTGGTCGTGCTCGACGATTCGCTCAGCATGGGCTACCGCGACGGCGGCCGCTCGGCCTGGGAGCACGCGCAAGAGTTGGCGGGCAAGGTGCTCGAAACGATCGGCCCCAAAGACCGCTTCACGCTGGTGCTGGCGTCGCAGCCGAAGACGCCGCTGGTGCGCGAAGTGGAGCTGACCAATCCCGAAGAGATGGCGCAGTTGATCGCCAAACTGCGCCCTGCCGAAACCTTCACGGCCTGGGCGCCGGTCTTCGAGGCGGTCGACGAGCTGCTCGATTCCGGCTCATACCCGATCCGCGAGCTGACCGTGATCACCGATCTGCGCCGCCCAGGCTGGGAAGATTCGCTCGCGCCGCTCGGCGGACGCTGGGCCTCGCAGCAATTGCAGATGCGCATCTTCAACGTCGGCAGCGAGCATGCGGGCGACGTCGCGCTCGAAGATCTCAAGCAGACCGACCGCCTGGCCTTGGTCGGGCAGCCGGTGCAATTCGAAGCGACCGTGCGCAACGCGACCGATCGCGAGCTGGGCGAAATCGACGCCAATTTCTCGATCGACGGCAAGCCGAGCGTCGTGCGGCTGCCCGCGATCGCGCCGGGCGAAACCGCGCGCGTGCCGCTGGCGGCCGCGTTCCAAGAGCCCGGCTTGCACCACGTCGAGTTCGAGCTGCCCGCAGACGAACTGCCGGCCGACAATCGCCGCTGGGCCGTCTGCCACGTGCGCGAGCAAGTCCACATGCTGCTGGTCGACGGCGAGCCGTCGAGCGAGCCGCTGGCCGGCGAGGTCGATTTTCTCGGCCTGGCCTTGGCGCTGGGCGTGGGCGAGGGAGACGCCTTCCGCGTGCAGATCGTGACCGACGCCGAGTGGGCCACGCTCCCCTCGACGCAGCCCGACTTGATCGTGCTGGCCAACGTGGCCAGCTTGGCGCCCGAGCAGGCCGAACGCCTGAAGCGGCAGGTCGAAGCGGGCGCCGGGCTGATGATCTTCGTCGGCGACCAGATCGACCCGGCCAACTACAACCAATTGCTCGGCGACTTGCTGCCGGCGCCGCTCGACGCGGCCGTCGATGAAGAAATCTCGGGCGTGCTCGTCGAGGAAGGGGCACCCGGCCCGCTCGACGCACTGCTGCAATTGAACCCGGCCGTGCTGGAACGGGTCAAGCTGCGCAAGTTCTACCAGGTGCAACTCGGCGAGGAGGAGGGCCGCGGCGTCCGCGTGCTGGCCCGTTGGAATAGCGCGGGCGCCACGCCCGCCGTGTTGGAGCGGACCGTCGGCGAAGGCCGCGTGCTACTCGTGACCACCACCGCCGACAAGAACTGGACCGACTGGCCGACCGAACCGAGCTACGTGCTCGCCGTGCGCGAGGCCGCCAAGGGCGTCGTGCGCAGCGACAGCCACACTTCAGGCTTGACGGCCGGCGAAACGCTGCACGCCGAGTTGCCTGCCGGACAGCGCGTCAACGCTTCGCCGGCGCCGACGGTCGAAGTTCCCGAGGCCGAAAAGCCGCAGCCGCTGCGCGTGACGCTCGACGACGGCGAGCCGGACGACCAGCGCTCCGGCGCGCCGGAGGCGTCAGCCTCCGGGTCAGGCGCCGCCGGCACAGAATCAACCGCCAGTGACAAAAACCTGTCGCAGACGCTGAGCTACGCCGACACGCGCCGCGCGGGCTTGTACAAGCTGGCCTGGCAGGTCGCCCCGGCGGCGCCGCAGGGGGAATTGTTTGCCGTGAACCCCGACGCCCGCGAGAGCCGCTTGGAGCGGATCGCTCCCGAAGAGCTGCGCGGGCTGTTCGGCGGCTTCGAGCCCGAGGTGATTTCCGCCGTCTCGGCGGCCGACGCGCCGATCGCCGTCCGCGGCCGCGAGATCTGGCGGACCTTGGCGATGGGCATGCTCGGATTATTGGTGATGGAATCGTGCCTGGCGACGTGGACGGGAAGGCAGAGGTAAGCGGCATTAAATCGACGGACGCAGGAATGACCGAATTTCTCGACTGGCTGCTGGGACTGAAGGCTTCGCCCGATTGGGTGCGCGGCCCCGGCAGCCGGTGGCATTTCGAATTCCAGTCGCTGCCGAGCGGCCAATGGGCGGCGCTGGCCGTGGCGGCGGCGGTCGCCGGCGTGCTCGGCATCGGCTGGCTGTATCGCCGCGAGGGACGCTCGCTGTCGCTCGGCGTGCGGCTGCTGCTCGGTTCGCTGCGCTTGCTGATTCTGCTGGGTATTTCTTTCATGCTGCTGGAGATGGTGATCGTCATCACCAAGCCCGAGTTGATTCCTTCGCGCTTGATCGTGCTGATGGATACGTCGGAGAGCATGTCGCTCGGCGATCCCTACTCCGACGATTCGACGGCCCGCGAAGCGGCCGAGCGATTGGGCTTGCGCAAATCTGACGATCAGCCGGACCTGGGCCTGCTCCGCCAGCGCAGCCGCCTGGAACATGCCCAGCGGGTCGTGGGCGAAGCGCTCGGCAAACTCAAGACGGGGAGAGAAATCTCGCTCTATGGTTTCGATAGTCAGCTCAAGCCGTTGGCCGCCGAAGAGAGTCTCGACGGCCTGCGCGCCGGCGGCCCGCAGACCGGCGTCGGCGACGCCTTGGCCGGCGCCCTGGCCGCGCACCGCGGGCAGCCGCTGGCCGGCATCTTGCTGGTCACCGACGGCCGCTCGAATTCCGGCGCCGATCCGCGCGACGTCGCCGCGCAGGCCGGCAAGGACGGCGTGCCGATCGTCTCGCTGGCCGTAGGCACGCTCGAAGGCCCGCGCAACGCCCGGCTGGCCGACATCGAAGCCAGCCCGGTGATCTTCATTCGCGATCCCGTAGACATCTCCGTGTTGATCGAATCTCGCGGCCTGAAAGACGCCACGGCCAGCGTCGCGCTCGAACAGCGGCAAGAAGACGGCTCGTGGCGCGAAGTCGGCCGCGAGCAGACGCTGTTCGGCGAAGACGCGGCGCTCAAGCGGGTCAATTTCCGCATCACGCCCGAGACGCTCGGCCACGTCGATTACCGCGCCTCGATCTCCGACGTCGGCCCGGAGCTGAGCACGGACGACAACTCCGACACGGTTTCGATCCGCGTGGTCCGCGAGCGGATTCGCGTGCTGCTCATCGCCGGCTACCCCTCGCCCGAAGTGCAGTTCCTGCGCAACGCGCTGCTGCGCGACAATGCCTTGGAGTTCGCCAGTTGGCTGCAAAGCGCCGAGCAGTCTTACGAGAACGTCGGCCATCGTCCGATTCGCCGGTTGCCGGCGAACCAGAAAGAGTTGGACCAATACGACGTGCTGGTATTGTTCGATCCCGACGTGCGCCGCCTCGGCCCGGCTTGGCCCGAGATGATCACCAAGTTCGTCGGCGAGGCGGGCGGCGGGCTGGTCTACGTGGCGGGCGAGTTGGGTTCGCAAAAGCTGTTCAGCCCCGAGGCCGGCGACGGCTCGGAGCTTGGGATCGGCGGCGCCGACAGCTCGTGGCTGAAGATTCTGCCGGTGGTCCGCGATCCGGGTTTGTATCAATCGTCGGCCGACGTGCGGCTCAGTTCGCGCGAGACGTGGACCTTGGAGCTTTCGCCCGAGGGCGCCGCCGACGCGATCTTTCAGTTCGCTTCCGAAGGGGGCCGCAACCGCGAAATCCTGGCCAGCCTGCCCGGCATGTATTGGCACTTTCCGGTGACGCGGGCCAAGCCGGGCGCCGCCGTGCTGGCCCGCCACGGCGATCCGCGGATGCGAAACCAGTTCGGCCGGCACGTGCTGATGGCCACGCAGCTTTACGGCCCCGGGCGCACCGTGTTCATCGGCTTCGACAGCACCTATCGCTGGCGTTATCTGCACGAAGAATACTTCGACGGCTTTTGGGCCCGGCTCATCGATCGCGTCGGCCGCAGCAAGGTGCTCGGCGGGCGGTACCCGTTCACGTTGGCGACCGACAAGAGCGCCTATCGCGTGGGCGACCGGGTGGCGGTGCGGGCCGAGTTGCTGGAAAGCTCGGCCGAGGCGTCGGCGATCAGCGAGCTGCGCGGCGAGGTGGAGTGGGGCCCCGAGACGTCGCAGCCGCTGGCCTTCGAGCCGCTGGCCGAAGATGCTAGCGTGTTGGAAGCGGCGTTCACGGCCGCCGAGGCCGGCGCCTACACGGCCCGCGTCGTGCCCAGTTCGGCCGGCGACTTGGAAAGCGGCTTGCGGCCCGCCACGCTCGCCTTCCGCGTCGAGCCGCCCCACGCCGAGCGCGACAACCCGACGCTCGACCGCCCGCTGTTGGAAGACATCGCCCGCGCCTCGGGCGGAAGCGTGTTGTCGATCGTCGAGCACGACAAGCTGCCCGCCGCCTTTCGCACGCGGCAGGTCACGCGCACGCTCGAACATCGCGACGAGGTCTGGGACGCGCCGCTGTTGTGCGGCGCCGTGATGTTGCTGTTGACTTTGGAATGGCTGTTACGCAAGAAATACCGCATGGCCTGAAACGCATGAACTCAATACTCATCTGCCTGATGCGGCGAAGCCTAAGTAGCAGGCACACTCCGTGTGCCGTCAGCGAAATCGGGGTTCCGTCTCAACGCAGGTTTGACGACGGCACACGGAGTGTGCCTGCTACTTTACCTCCGAGCTCCTAACTTCCATGTCCCTCGCCCTCGAACCCCGAGCGATCGTCGAAACGCTGCGTCCCCGGCGCGATGCCGTCCGCCGCCGGCTGGCCCGCGTGCGGCGCAGCTTGCGCAGCCGGTTGGCGCTTTCCGGGTTGACGTGGACTTGGACTACGTTGTTCCTGCTGGCCGCCGCCAGCCTAGCGGGCGATTGGCTGTTGCGATTCAGTCTGCCGCTGCGGCAATTGTTGTTGTTGGCGGCCGCGGTGCTGTTGGCGGCGACCATCTATCGCCGCTTATTAAAACCGCTGGCGCTCAGGTTCGACGATTTGGACCTGGCGGCGATTCTCGACCGGCGCTGCCGCGGGTTCGGCCAGCGCGTGGCGGCCGTGATCGAATTGCCGCGGCTGCTGGAAGGCGACGTGTCGGCCTCGCCGAGCATGGTCCACGCCGCCGTGTTGGAGCACGCGCAGGCGCTCGACGCGACCGACCTGTCGGCGGCCTTCGACCGTCGCGGCCCGCGGCGGATGTTCGCCCTGCTGGCGGCGACGGGCTTGGCCGCGGCGGCCTTCGCCTATCTTGCGCCCGACGCGGCCGGCTTGTGGGCGCGCCGCTGGTTCGAAGGCTCGCACGAGCGCTGGCCGCAGCGCAACTACCTGGCGATCGCCGGCCTCGGCGACGGCGACACGTTGCTCGTGCCGCGCGGCGAGTCGCTATTGGTGCATCTCGACGCGCAGCCCGGCTTCTCGGGCGGCGAACGAGCATGGACGCTCGGCGGCCGCGGCGAGACGCTGTTGATCGCCACTGCCGAAAAACCCGCCGGAGAGGTTCCCGAAAAGGTCGGCATTCAATACCGCGGCGCCGGCGGCTCGTCGAAGCAGGGGAATTTCACGAATTTCCAAGGGGGTCGGTTCCGCTACGAATTGCCGCCGGTGGCCGAGCCCCTCGAGTTCCACGTGACTGGCGGCGACGACTGGTTCGGCCCGATCAAGGTCGAGCCGATCGATCGTCCAAAGATCGACCAGTTGTCGATCGTCGCCCGGGCGCCCGGCAGCGAGCGGAGCGAGACCTTCGCCCACGCCGGCGCCGACGCGCCGTTGGTATTTTTGGCCGACACCGAGTTGGAATTGCAATTCTCCGCCAGCGTTCCGTTGGCCGGCGCCGAACTATCGAGCCAGACCGGCGCGGCCCCGAAGCTTGAGCGCGTCGACGACGCGCATTACGTCGCGCAGTGGAAGATGCAAGCAGCCCAGACGCTGGAGATTCGCCTCGTCGGCCGACAGGCGCACTTGGAATCGAAGCCCTATTACCTTTCGATCGGGCTGCTCGTCGACCGAGCGCCGCGGCTTTCGCTGCGCTCTTCGGGCGTGGGAAAGCGCGTCACGCCGCAGGCCAAGATTCCGCTGCACTTGCGCGCGCAGGACGACTTCGGCCTCGTCAGCCTGGCCTTGGAGTTGGAGCAAACAGTCCCACACGAGAACAAGCCCGAAGTCAGCACGCGGCAGATGGCGATCGAACTGCCGCCGGAGGCCGACGGGCGGCCGGCGACCGATTTCGAAGACGAACCGAAGACGGCGCTGGCCGAGTACGCCCTGGCGGCCGGCACGCTGGTCAAGCTGCGGGCCGTGGCGACCGACAATCGGGCGCAAGGCAGCCAGGAGGCGGCCTCGCGCTGGCTGAATTTCCAAATCGTCACGCCCGAGGAATTATTCTACGAAATCCTGATGCGGCAGCGGGCCGAGCGGGCCAAATTCGCCGCCGCGCTGGAAACGGCCAAAGCGCAGACCGAGCCGCTGTCCGGCGCCCCGACCGCCGATCAGATCGCCGGCGCCGCGCGCAAGCATCAACTCGCGGCCCGGCAGGTGTGGCAGGTGGCCAACCGGTTGGACGCCACGCTCGAAGAGATGGCGCTCAACGGGTTGGGCGGCGAGCAGGCCCGCGAACTGCTCAAGACGAAGGTCATCGACGCCATTCGCCAGTTGCACTCCGAGCCGATGGCCCGGCTGCGGCTGGCGCTCGACGCGGCCGGCGCCGGCGATCCGGCGGCCGAAGCGATCGTCGAAGCGCGGCAGCGGCACGAGGAAGTCGTCGAGACGATGCAAAAGATTTTGGAGCAGATGTCGCAATGGGAGAACTTCATCGACGTGCTCAACCAGCTCAAAGAGATCGTCAAGCTGCAGAACGACGTGTTACAATCGACCGAGGAGCAGAAGAAGAAGCGGACCAACGACTTGTTCGACGAGTAGCGGCGCGGTCCCCTCTCCCTTTGGGAGAGGGTTAGGGTGAGGGCGTTCCGAGGCGGTGCTAAGCGGGCAAGTAATAATGCAATTGGGTGAAGACGAGTAGGGTGGGGCGCAGCCCCACCGGCGATCTGAAGCGAATCGAGCGGTGGGGCTGCGCCCCAGCCTACGAATTGCGAAACGATGAAGCGGGCTGGGCCGTGCGAAGAATATTAGTTCCTTCTCCGTCAAGTCGGTTGAGTTAGGAGAACAAACCATGAAGCTTCCGCAATTTGTCTGGTCGATGGCGAGGCGAGCTAGGTGGCCGCGGCGATTGAGCTTCGTTTGTCTATGCGGCGTCATCGCGCTCGGCGTCGCCGCAGGCATCCGGGCCGACGAACCCGCCAAGAACGCCGACGCCCCCGCCGCCGTGGATAAGGCGCCGGCGGACGGCAAAGCCCCCGAACCGCCCGCAGCGAAAGGCGATGAAAAACCGGCCGCGAAAATCGGCGACAAGCAAGATGCGACCACGCCGGGCGATGTGCTCAGCTTCCGCCAGGAGAAGATCGCCGCCGAGATGACCGAGCTCGAACAGCGGATGTTCCGGCTCTCCGAGGCGCTCAAGGCGCTCGAACCGGAAAACTCGTCGCGGCTGATGCTCGGCCTGAAATTCGCCCGCGAAGAGCTGATTCTGCACCAGATGAAAGAGGCCCAGCAGATGCTCGGCAAGCTCAGCCTCGACGAGGCCTCGATCGAAGAAAAACAGTTGCTCTCCAAACTGCAGCGCTTGCACGACTTGCTCTTGTCGACTGATCTCGATTTCCAGATGCAGTTGGAAAAGCTGCGGCAGATTCGCGAGATTCTCCGGCGGCTCGACAAGGCGATCGGCGAGGAGGACCGCGAGCGGAAACTCTCTAAAAACACGGCCGAAGAGCAGAAAGAGCTGGACGGCCTGCGCAAGAAGCGGGCCACGCTCGAAGATCTCATCCGGCGCGAGCGCGAGCATCTGGACCAAGGCGGCAAGCTGGCCGGGTCGGAGACGCTGGCCGAGGGCGAGCGCGATTCGGTCAAACAATTGGCCAAGGAGCAGGAGACGACGCGCGTCGCCACCAAGGCCCTGGCCGCGGAATCGACCCCTGACCAAGAACCTTCGCCGAACCTGACCGCGGCCGAAGCCAAGATGGGCGAAGCGGTCGCATCGCTCGAAAAACAGGAGCCGAAGCCCGCCGTGCCGCCGCAGAAGGAGGCCCTGGCCGCGCTGGAAAAAGAGCGCGACGCGGCGGCCGAGGAGATCAAGGACCGCGAGGCCAAGCTGGCCGAAGCGAACTTCAGCGCCATGCGCCGAGACCAATCGCAAAACCGCCAGTTGAACGAGGGCATCACGCAGTTGGTCCGCGATCTCGGCGAGAGCGGCGCCGGGGCGCTGGGCGAACTGCTGCGGGCCGACGGCAGCATGTCGGGCGCCGAAGGCAAACTGGGCCAGCAGCAGGCCGAGCCGGCCAGCATGGACCAGCAGTCGGCCCTCGACTCGCTGAACTACGCCCAGGAGCAACTGGAGGAAGAAGCCGAAAAACTGCTCGAACAACTGCGGGCCGAGGTCAAGCGCCGCGTGCTCGAAGGGCTGAACCTGATGCTCGAAAAGCAAGTCGCGGTCCGCGAGTCGACCGAACTGCTCGGTCCCAAGGCGGCCGCCGGTTCGCGCCAGGCCCTGACTTCGATCGTCAGCCTCGGCAAGGCCGAGCGGCGGATCATCGAGATCGGCAGCGATCTGCTGACGCTGGTCGAAGAGACCGAGTTCGGCATCGCGCTGCCCGCGGCGATGCTGGTGGTGCTCGACGAAATGTCGGAGGTCCAGGAAATGCTCGCCGCGGGCGACGGCTCGGAGCCGGTCGTCAACGCCGAGCGGCAGATCGAAGCCGACCTGAAAGAGTTGCTGGAGGCCATGAAGCAGATGCCCTCGTCCAAAGGCTCGAACCAAAGGGCGCAGCGAGGCGCCCAAGACCGCCAGCGCGAGTTGAACCGGCTGGTGGCCGAGTTGAAGCTGGTCCGCATGCTGCAACTGCGCACCAACCGGCAAACGAGCGACGTCGACGGCAAACGGCCGGCCGCCGCGAAATCGCTGGCAGCCGAGCTTCGCCAGAAGATCGAAGACCTGGCCGACCAGCAAGACCACATCCGCGAGGCCATGCAGCGGCTGGCCGACGAGCGCAGCGACGAAGTCCAATAACAAATCGCAAACATGACAACAAACAGGATGCGAACCATGAAAAAGTTCTTCGCGAATAGGCTCTGCTCGGCGGCGCTGTCGATCGCGGCCGCGTTCGTTTTAGACGTGAGTCTGAACTCGGCCCAGGAATTGGGCGACGATCCGCTCGGCGAAATCGCGGCCGACATGGACCGCGTGGTGATCGACCTGTCGGGTGCGAACACCGCGAAGCCGACGCAAGACGCGCAGAAGAAAGTCGTCGGCAAGCTGGACGTGCTGATCGCCCGGCTCGAGGAAGAGGCCCAATCGTCTCGCGGCGGCGCGAGCGGCTCGAATCCCAACCGGCCGCTGGCCGACTCGCAGATCATCGGCGGACCCGGCGGCATCGGCGATCTGCACGCCGCCCGCAAGAACGGCAAGCAATGGGGCGAACTGCCGCCGCACCAGCGCGACAAGATCGTGCAATCG
>DATNEC010000116.1:0-6125 GCA_035606815.1 Pirellulales bacterium | reverse complement strand
CAGCGGACAAACCTCTCCGTGGCCGACGATGCCCGCATCGGTCTCGACCCGCACCACGGTGCTGTCGAAGACGGCTACGCTTTTGCCTTCCGACCATTTGTAATCGCCTTCTTTCAAAGGCAAATCGACCTGGTAGACCTTGATGGCAGTGATCTTCATGAGGTGAATTCGCCAGACCAAAGACGCTGTCGCCCGCGATCCGTCGTCATTTGTCGCCGAGCCAGATTCGCTTCAGCAGGCGGTGCATCTCGGGGTCGTGGCGCTCAAGTTCGGCGCCGTTGAACGGATAAAAATCGTTGCGGCCGAAAAACGCTTCCGTAGTTTCGGCGAAATACTCCTTGGCGTTCACGAGCGCGTAGGCCCGTTCGGTCTTGCCGTTGGAGCGCTCGACCGCTTCGTAAGATTTGCTCTCGACGGCGCGGCGATAGGCGGCCTCGATTTCCGCGTGCTCGAAACCCAGCACGCGATCGTGATAGGCATGGGCCAGTTCGTGCAGCGTCATCATCGGCATTCGCACGATCTCTTGGGCGAAAATCGGGATGTTCGTGAACTCGACGCCCTTGGCCATCGCCGGATTGCGGCCATGTTCGCCGAGCCAATCGGCGCTCGGATGATACTCGGCCCGATGAGGCTGGACACTGGGCGCCGGCGACATCCAGAGCGGGACCTCCTGGAGTCGGGCCACGACGCCGGGGGGCAAGATTCCGACGAGTTCGTCGAGTTGTGCCTGCAGCAGCTCGATGGCTCGCTAGGTCGCCGCTCGGTCCTGCTTGAAAAGTTCTGCGCTGACGGCGAGCGGCCAGCCGGCGACGCTCCGCACAGAGTAACCCGCCGCGGACGCCGCGGCGTTGAGCGCGATGAAGTCGACGATCGGCGCGGAATCGTCCAAGCCGTGGGGGTGATGTCCGACGCCCGGCTTGGCGATCAAAGTGATCGTTCCGCCCAACTTTCGGTAGCGCTCGGCGACCAACCCCGTGTTCTCTTCCCAGGGCACGACGTCGTCGACGTCGCCGTAAACGTGCAAAAGCGGTACGCCCGCTTCGGCCAAGGGCGCGAGACGATCGACCGGGTTGCCTTCGTAAGCCAGCGCCTCGGCCTCGTCTTCGAAACCGTAACGGTCCAGCACCAATTGCCAATCGCGAGGGCTGCCCCTGCCCTTTCCCTTGCCGCCCGGCCAGCTTTTGAAATCGCAGACCGCGGCGTCGGCATAGATGCACGCCGTTTTGTCGGGGTTGGCCGCGGCCCAGTTGTACGCGTACAGCCCCCCGCGGCTCAGCCCGACCAGCGCCGCTTTTTTCGCGAAGCCGTGCTTTGCGGTCAATTCGCGATAAAAGACATTCCAGTGCTCCACGGCGCGCGGGGAGCCGAGCATGTCGGCAGCGCTCATATAGACGACGTGGAACCCTCGATGCAAGAGCGCGATGTCGGGCGCCGGCTTGTGCCCGAAGAATTCTCCATGCCAAACCCACGGCTTGCCCGGCGCGGCACGCTTCGGCGCGACGACCAACACCGGCTTGCCGTCGACTTCGAAATCGTAGCGATCGAAGCCGTTCCACTGGCTGGTCTTGCCCGGAAACGGCTCGAACAGCGGCCCGTTCGCCTTCGCCGCGGCTTCGAGCCGCGGCAGATCCTCTGCCAACAGATAGCGCTCGGCGGCAAGTCTTCCGGCTGCGGCCATGAAGCGATCGCGGTAGTCTTCGTAGCTCGCATACCGCTCCGAGATCGCCTCCCGCGGATCGCCGGCGGCGCGCCGCTCTTGCGCGGTCTTGGCGAACGGGACATAACCGCCGCTGAGCGAGAGAAGTTCGTTCTCGCCGCCGACCGAAAGATGCCGCAGATTCCAACTCAGGTAACTGCCGAAGGGCACGGCGACCGACGGCAGCAGCAACGTGCCCCGTTCGTTGTCGTCGTCGCCATACGCCGGAATCCGCACGACGTAATGTCCAAGGTTCCGCGGCGGCTCGATCGACGTGCGGCGGTGCTCCAAGAACTCCGGTCCCCGGTCGAGGAACTCCGGCTGCTGAATCACTTCGGGGTATCGCACGCCGGCCAGCGGGCGCCAGCCGCTTTCTTGCGCTCGCCAACCGACGAGCGTTTGGTCCGATAGCTTCGGAAAGGCGCTGGGCGGCGGTTCGCGGCCTTCGCGCACCCAGGAGTCCATCGCCATCAACAGTGCGCGCAGCAACGGCCGGTAATCGCTCGGGCATCCGGGCAACTGTCCGCTGCCGCGCGGGCCGGCGATGCCGCTGCCGGGGCCGTGCTGGCATCCGCCAAACGTATAGATCCGCACTTCCGGCGGAATCTCCGCGTCGCGCTGGCCGAGCGGATCGGTATGCACGAGTGAACCGCTACGGTGCCAGTATTCGGACGACGACTGGGTGTGCATCACCTTGGGCGTCGTTCCGCTGGCCCGCGCGCGGCGCAGAATGCCGTCGATCCGGCCGCTGAACGGATCTTGCTCTTCGCCATAGGCGAACGGAAAAACGTCGGCCGGATACAGATGGTTGTCGTGCTGCGAATTGTGCCGCGTCGGCGAGGCGAAGCGGTGATTGAAGAAGCCCAACCCGGCGCCGGCGACGTGCGGCATGACGCCGTCGAAAACCTGCCACCCGGCTTCGTCGGCATTGAAGCCGTCGTAAAGAAACATCCTCAGGCAGCGACCGCTTTGCGAAGTGCCGAACCCATAGGCGTATTTCACGGCGGACGAGCCGTCGGGCCGCCGCAGCGGGTTCCGCTCGCTCCGATCGTACTTCAGGCAGGAAACCAGATCGCGAATTCCGGCCAGCCCGGCGCCTTGGACCAAGGGGCCTTCCGCCTCATAGATCAACTCGTAGATGTAGCCCGGCTGAAATCCGCCGGCCAGCACCATCTCGATCAGCGGCAACTGGCCGCGCTCGCCGCCGGCGACGACCGAAGTTTGCTCGAGCCGCCATTGCGATCGCGGAATGGCGACTCGCGGATCCTTCTCGCGCAACCGCCAGGTCAACGTGGCATCGGCCAGTCCGCGCTCGGTGGGCGGATAGCTGCCTTGATTGGCCCACTGGGCGATATTCAGGCGTTCGGCCGCTCCGTTCGGCGTGATTTCCGCCCGTACGATGCCGCGGATCGGCTCGCCGTGCTCGCTGGCCGTCGGGGCATTCAGCCGCAGGCGGTCGCCGCCGGGCAGCGTTTCCGCGATCCAACCGCTCCAGACGATCACGAATCCCTGTCGCATCAGGAAATCGTCGGCGCCGCCGTTGAACTGGCCCAAGCAAGTCCGATTTCCCCGGTTGTTGACCTCGTACAGGGCCGCGCCATTGGCTTTTTCCAAATCGCTCGGCGCCAAGAATTCGAACTCGGCCGAAAACTCGACGCGCCCCTCGGCGTTTCGCGGCGCCAATTCGAGATCGACGACCCGCCCATTGGCCTCGTTCTCCGGATCGAGGGCAAAATGGATCTTGCCGCGCACTTGCTCGTAGGCGCCTCGCTCTCCGAAGACTCTCCCGTCGGCATAGGGCCGCCGGCTGGCGACCTCGAACTTAACGACCTCGGCGCTGACACGATCGCCCGCGGCGACGATGAGCAGGCAGGCGACAGCGAAGCAGATTTTGGGGACGAGGTTCGTCATGTATCAAGGATTGCGCTGAAGGAAGCAGCCCCTGTTGGGACGTGCCAGCCTAAGAGGCGCCGCTGCGTTGTTCGTATTGGATCGAAAACGGCTTGTTCGAGACCAGCAAAACGGTGACGTCGCCATCTTCCGTCGCGCCGTGCGACATGACCTCGCCTTCCGGGAACCAGACGAAAGCCCCCGACCCGAAACGGCCCTTGTGCGTCGCAAGCGTCCCTTCGAGCACGTAGATTGCGTGAGCGCAAGGGTGGGTATGGTCCGGATTCACCACGCCGCGCGGATAACGCACCAACTGGAAGAAGATGCCCGTCTCCGGGTCGGTATGCAGCACTTTTCGGAAGATCGTCGCCGGCAAATGCGGATTGGAGCGGGGTTCCCACGGCGCCTCGTTGGCGTCGATCGCGAAGAAGCCGGCGTCGTCGGTCATCGCCTGGTCCTATTGAAGTGGTGCTTCACAGCGTCGCGGCGGGGATTGAAGCGCCGCATTTTTCCGCCAGCGAGCTGGAAGACGTTGTTTCCTTGCAGTCCCGCGCTTTGCATTACTTCTTGTTATCGCCGTCGGGCAGCGTCTTGATCCGGATGTTGCGAAATTCCACATGGGCGCCGTGGCCCAAAAAGCCGATGTGGCCGGTGGTGCGCTGGATGCCGGGATGCTCCTTGAGCGTCTTTTCGTCCTTCACGTCGTCGAGGTTGCCATCGACGGTCACGATGTCGTTGACCGTGACCTTCACATGCCGTCCGTCGCACACGATCTCTTCCTTGTTCCATTCGCCGGCCTTCTTCGGCGCGCCGCGCTTGGCCGGCAGCACCTTGTAGATCGAACCATGATATTGTCCCGGCTCCAAGTTGGCGTATTGCGGGGCGTCGTCGTCGAGAATCTGCGACTCCATCCCGACGTAGGCCGCGTCGCCTTCCAAGGGCGCCCGCAGCCCGACGCCGTTGTTGCCGCCGGGCGCCAGCCGATACTCGAACCGCAAGATGAAGTTGCTATATTCCTTCTCGGTGAATAGGTTGCCGCCGCCGTCGGCCGGACAGACGATCGCCTCGTCCTTGACGACATACCCCTCGCCGTGCTTGTTGACGATCTGCCAGCCGTCGAGCGTCTTGCCGTCGAACAGCGGTTCGAAGCCGGTCTCGTCATCGGCCGCCGAAGCGATGGCGAACGAACCAAAAGCCAAGGCCAATGCGGCCAGCCAATGTTGCGAATGACGAACGAGGGGCTTCATCGGGGATTCTCCTGGTAGGCGGTTGAACAAGGCGGGCGGCTTTCCGGTCTTATTGTATTTGCTCCCGGACGGCGCCGCCAGTCGCCCGCAAGCGCCCGCGCTTTGCCGCCCCTGTTAGCCCCGGACGCCCACGTCCGGGGTCGGCGAGACCAACGCGGCCTTCTTGCCGGTCATGCGAAAATACGCGAAGATGCGCCGGCAGCCTTCAGCCGGTCGCGCTGAAGATCGAGAGGTTTTCACTTCGTCGAGCCAAAACGCATGTCGGCGCCCACGCACCAGCGCTACCTCGCCACCAAGGTCGTGATGATGCCGCGCGACACCAACCCGCACGGCACGATCTTCGGGGGCGTGCTGCTGAGCTATATCGACCAGGCGGGCGTGATCGGCGCGGTCCACGAAATCCGCGGCGCCGGCTGGCCCGAGCAACTGATGGTCACCGTGGCCATGAACCGCGTCGAGTTTCATCAGCCGGTGTTCGTGGGAGACGTGGTCAGCTTCTGGACGAAGTTGGTCAAGGTCGGCCGCACCTCGATCACCATGCACGTCGCGGTCGAGGCCGACCGCGCCGGCGAGACCGTGAACCTGACCGAAGCCGAGGTGACCTACGTCGCCGTGCATGCCGCCGACGGGCAACGAACGCCGACGCCGATCCGCGGAGGATAGGCGGCCTCACCCAAGCCGCTTGGCCTTGAAAGAGCCGGTCACGAAAACAGTCGAGTAGGGGAGGCGGCCCTCCTGCCCCTCCCCTACTCGACTGATTTCCCGCCGCCGTCCATCTTGGAACCGCATCAGCTCAATCGGAGCCGCTATGTCTGAGTCATACGTTGGCCGTATCTCCGCCGCGCGTTGTCCTGAAAGGAAGTCGCACGCGAATCGTCGGTTCCCGATCGTACTCGTCGTTCTCATCACCGCGATTCCTCATGTCGCGCCGGCCTTCGCCCAAAATATCGAGACCGTGGCGGGCACGGGCCGCGCGGGCGACAACGGCGGCGAAGGACCGGCGCTGGAGACGAATGTCGATCAGCCGTTCGGCGTCGATTTCGGACCCGACGGCGCTCTGTATATCTGCGAAGTCGGCCAGCATCGCGTGCGGCGCTTGGACCTGAAGACCGGCCGGCTAACGACGGCGGCCGGGGCGGGCCGCAAGGGGTACGCCGGCGACGGCGGAGCGGCCAAGAACGCGCTGCTCAACGAGCCTTATGAAGTCCGCTTCGACCGCGACGGAACTATGTTCTTCGTAGAGATGCAGAACCATCTCGTCCGCCGCGTCGACGCCAAGACCGGCAAGATCT
>DATNEC010000111.1:0-6382 GCA_035606815.1 Pirellulales bacterium | reverse complement strand
GAGCAGGCGGATCGTCACCGGGCGGCCGTCCATCGCGCGGAACAAGCCATCGAAGTCCTCGCGTTGAAACGGCAATAGCTTGGCCAATGCCTTTTCGCGGCCCTCGATCTCCTCGGCCAGAATCATTTCGCGGAATTCGTCGATGTGATTGAAAAACATGTGCTCGGTGCGGCACAGCCCGATGCCTTCGGCGCCGAAGGCGATCGCCTCCAGGGCCTGCTTCGGCTCGTCGGCGTTGGTTCGCACCTTCAGTCGCCGGGCCTGATCGACCCAGTTCATCAATTGGGCGTAGCGGCCGTAGGTTTCGGCCTTATCGGGGTCGAGCGTCTTGCCAATCAGCACCTGCAAGATCTCGCTGGGCCGCTCTTCGACCTCGCCCTCGAAGACTTCGCCCGTAAAGCCGTCGATCGAAATCCGGTCGCCTTCTTTCAGCACCTTATTGCCGACGGTCACCGTCTTGGCGCGGTAATCGATCTCCAAGTCACCGCAGCCGACGATGCAGGCCTTGCCCATCTGCCGGCTGACCAAGGCCGCGTGCGAGCTGGCGCCGCCGAAGGCAGTGAGAATGCCTTTGGCGACCTTCATGCCGCGCAAGTCTTCGGGGCTGGTCTCGCGGCGGACGAGGATCAATTCGACCTTGTCGTTCTTGTGCCACAGTTCTTCGGCGTCCGAAGCGTGGAAGCAAATCTGGCCCGAGGCGGCGCCGGGGCCGGCGTTGATCCCCTTGGCCAACATGCGTCCGGCCGAGAGGGCGGCCTTTTTCGAGGCCGGGTCGTAAATCGGCTGCAAGAGCTGGTTCAGGTCGTCGGCCGGAATTCGCTTCGAGCTGAGGGCTTGCTCCTTCGAGATCAGCCCCTCGTTCACGAGGTCGACGGCGATCCGCACGGCGGCGAAGCCGGTGCGCTTGGCGTTGCGCGTTTGCAGCATCCAAACGCGGCCCTTTTGCACCGTGAATTCGAGGTCTTGCACCTCTTTGTAGTGCTTTTCCAACTTGCGACCGATGTCCTGCAACTGCTTGAACGACTTGGGCATGTCATGTTCGAGCGTCTCCTCGATTCGCTTGGGGATGCGGATGCCAGCCACGACGTCTTCGCCTTGAGCGTTGATCAGATAGTCGCCGTTCAGGCCCGGCGTGCCGATGGCCACGTTGCGCGTCAGGGCCACGCCCGTAGCGCAGTCGTCGCCCAGGTTGCCGAAGACCATCGCCTGCACGTTGACGGCCGTCCCCCAATCGTGCGGGATGCCGTAGGTGCGGCGATAGACGACCGCCCGGTCGTTCATCCAACTGCCGAACACGGCGCCGATGGCGCCCCAAACCTGATCCATCGGATCGGTGGGAAAGCTCTTGCCCGTGCCGTCCTTGATGGCCTGCTTGAACTCGGCCACCAACTCCTTGAGTTGTCCGGCCGTCAGTTCGTAGTCGTGCTTGACGCCGGCGTGCTTCTTCTTTTCGTCGAGCAACTCCTCGAACGGGTCGTGGTCTTCCTTCGTTTTGGGCTTCATATCCAACACGACGTCGCCATACATCTGCACGAAGCGGCGGTAGCTGTCCCAGGCGAAGCGTTCGTTGCCCGACTGCTTGGCCAGGGCTTCGACCGTCTGGTCGTTCAGCCCGATATTGAGCACGGTGTCCATCATGCCGGGCATCGAATCGCGGGCGCCCGAGCGGCACGAAACCAGCAGCGGATTGGTCGTCGCGCCGAACTTGGCGCCCATTTCCTTCTCGACCTTGGCCAGGGCCGAGTCGACCGCTTTCTTCAACTCGGGGGGATAGCTGCGCTTGTGGTCGTAATAATAGGTGCAAACATTGGTGCCGATGGTGAATCCGGCGGGCACAGGCAGGCCGATCCGCGTCATTTCGGCCAGGTTGGCGCCCTTGCCGCCGAGCAGGTTTCGCATCCCGGCGTCGCCGTCGGTTCCGTTGGGGCCGAAGGAAAAGACATACTTGTCGGATCGCGACCCCTTCTTGGCGCCCTTTTTCAGCTTTTGGCCGTTGCTCTTGCCGTTTTTATGCACTGCGGACTTGAGCAGCTTGGCTTTCAGGCCCTTGGGCTTACTAGTCTTAGGCTTGGCGGCCTTGGATTTGGTTTTCAGAATTTTGGCCATGAGGGCATTCCTTCAATAGACGCAGGAAGACGATTTCGACGCGGAGGCGAGGCACGAAAACGCCTCTCACGCGCGGTAGATCACTTACGACTCGCCCCAGCCCGCCATCAGATCCGATGCGGAAGCCGCCAAGTTTATCAATGGCCCGTGGCAGATGTCAATTAACCCGCAGGGGCAGGAAAGAGCAGGATGCCAAGCGATTTTTCCTTAAATTGTCGTAAGGGAAGTGCGCGACGCTTCCAATTGGCGTGGATGGGGTACAATCCCCATCGCAAGCGGGACAGTTTAGGCGCTCGAGGCGAAGATGACTCTGCTGTATTCCGATCCGACGTTCCTGGAACATCGAACAGGCAAGCACCCGGAACGGCCGGAACGGCTCGAGCAGGTCATGGCCCATCTGAAGCGCATCAAGCTCGACGAGCGCTGCGGGCGCCCGGTGTGGGCCTCGTGTTCGCTGAAGCGGCTGGCGCGGGTCCACAACTTGGAATACGCGGCCGCAGTCGAGGCTTTCGCCCAACAGGGGGGCGGCCGGATCGAAGAGGACACCGTCGTTTCGCCGGCGTCGTACAATGTCGCCCTGCGGGCGGTGGGCGCCGTGGCCGATGCGGTCACGCGAGTCGTGGGCGGCGAGGACAAGCACGCGCTATGTCTCGTGCGTCCCCCCGGCCATCACGCGCTGCAAAATTCGGCGATGGGCTTTTGTTTGTTCAACAACGTCGCGGTCGGCGCCCGCACGGCCACCGGCGAATTGGGGTTGAACAACGTGCTCGTCGTCGATTGGGACGTGCATCACGGCAATGGCACGCAAGACGCCTTCTGGCGCGACAGCCAGGTCGGTTTTTTTTCGATCCATCGCTGGCCGTTTTATCCCGGCACGGGGGATGTCACGGAGACAGGTTCCGGCCCCGGCTTGGGCCGCATCGCCAACGTGCCGGTCGAGTTCGGAACGTCGCGTGCGTCGTATCTCGACCAGTTTCGCTCGGCCCTTGAGGATCTCGCCGCGCGGATCAAACCCGAGTTGATTCTGATTAGCGCCGGCTTCGACAGCCATCGCGACGATCCGGTCGGCTCGCTGGGCCTGGAGACCGAAGATTTTCTCACGCTCACGTCGATGGTGCTCGACGTGGCCGACGTTTATGCCGGCGGCAAGGTCGTCAGCGTATTAGAGGGCGGCTACAATCCCGGCATCCTGGCCGGCGCAATCGAACTGCACCTCGGCGAGTTGCTGCGGCGGTAGGCGATAGTAGGCTGGGGCGAAGCCCCACCCTGCTTGGGCTAGAACGCAAAAAAGGTGGGGCTGCGCCTTCGTTGTACTACACAAGTCCTGCCTTTCTGTCGCCCCTCACGGGGCTGTGGGGTTTACTTTCCAACGACCTCCAGGGGCTTACGCCCCTGGCTACAATCTGACGTCCCTACGGGACTAAGCTGACCCGCGGACGAACAGGCAGCACGCCGCCAGCCGCGTAGCGGCGATAGAATGTAGCCAGGGGCGCAAGCCCCTGGATTGGCCCTGCCGCCTCATCCAGCAGCCCCGATAGGGGCGACAGAAATGCATCGAGTTGATGATTCGACCTTCAGTCTGTGCCTCTCGAAGATGTGTAGTACAACGAGGGCTTCGCCCCAGCCGACGCGGTTGGTCGCCGTCGAAAGAGCGACCCAGCCGCGAGGTCATGGCATAGAATTAATGCGTGCGGCGCCCAGGATGCTCGGTTCAGCCGACGGAATTGCCAACCTTTGCCGGAGTTTTCTGCCATGAATCCCGCCGACCGCGAACGATTGCTGGCCGACGTCGAGGCGTTTTGCACGGAGCTGCGCCCGATCGAAGAACTGTGCTATGTGGAACATCGGCACAACGACCAGACCGTGCCGCTGGCCAAGAAGCACGATATTCTCGCCATGCCGGCGCCGGTCGCGCTGGGCGGCCGAGGCGCCGACGCCATGACCTACGCGCGGGCGCTGGCCCGCATCGGCCGCGAAGGGACCGGCGTGCGGACGTTTTTCTCGGGCCATACGTCGATCGGCGAATACACGATTCTGCGTTACGGCAACGCCGAGCAGCAGCGCCGCTATCTGCCGCGGGCCGCCGCCGGCGAATGTATTCTGGCCTTCGGCTTGACGGAGCCTGACGCCGGCTCGAACCCGTTGGAACTGACGAGCACCTATCGCCGCGAGGGCGGGCGGTTCCTGCTCAACGGCGTGAAATACCTGATTTCCAACGGCGCCATCGCCGACGCCGTGATCGTCTTCGCCTATCCCGAAGACAGCGAAGGGCCGAAGCGGCGCATGAGCGCCTTCATCGTCGATACCGCGGGCGAGACGTTCGAGACCGAAGACCTGCCCTCGAAGCTGGGCATGTTCACGGCCAACACCGGCATGTTCCAGATGACCGATCATCCCGTGCCGCTGGAAAACCTGCTCGGCCAGGAAGGCGCCGGCTTTCGCATCGCGATGGGCGCGCTCGTCTCGGGCCGCTTGAGCGTCGCGGCAGGCTGTCTGGGCGTGATCGAAGATTGCCTGGACGAATCGCTCACATACGCCCGCACGCGACATCAGCACGGCAAGCCGATCGGCAAGCATCAACTGGTGCAAGAACATCTGGCGTTGATCGAAATGCACCGAGCGACGAGCGACGCCATGATCGAGCGCGCGGCCCTCGCCAAACAGGCCAGCGACGAATCGCCGCGCGACGAGCGACTTGCCGCGGCGGCCGATCTGGCGGTGGCCGAAGCCAAGTTTCACGCCACCAACGCCGCCTGGGACGCCGCCGACCGCGCCGTGCAGATCTTCGGCGGCCGCGGCTTTTCGGAGCTATACCGCGTCGGCCGGCATTTGCAAGATGTGCGAGTCTGCCGCATCTACGAAGGGACCGACGAGATCATGAAGCTCAAAATCGCCGCCGCGCTGCTGGGCAAGGATTTCGCGGCGTTTCATTGACGCTAGCGTTTGCGCACCGGGTTGAATCGCTCGCCCGGCATTCGCAAGGCGGTCAGACGAATGCCGAACTTGTCGCCGACTTTCACCGCCTCGCCTTCGGCGACGAGCTGCTCGCCGACCTGCATCGACAACATCTCTTCGCACGATTTGTCGAATTGAATGATCGTGCCGGGGCCGAGCTCGATAATGCGGCCGATCGGCTGCTTGCTCTCGGCCAGGGTGACGATCACCGGCACCTTGATCCGCAGCAGGCTGCGCGAATAGGTGGGCAGCTCTTCGACGCTGTAGGGCATTCCGGCGCCGTCGAAATCGTCCTCCACGGGCTCGGCGGCTCTCGGCGGCGGCGCGGCGGATTTCGCGGACTTCGGCGCCGCGAAGACGTCGCCCGGCGAGTCGGCCGGCCAGATCAAGCTCAACGTCGCCTGTTCGCCCGAGGGGGCGGTGAGCTGCAAAGGCACGGTTCCCGCTCCGTCTGCGACGCCGCCGCGAGCGATGGCCGCCGCGAGATTGGCGACGCGGGCGGCCTTGAAGCCCTCGGGCGCATACGCTTCGGGCAAGACCAAGGCGCCCAGCTCTTGGGCCATGGCGCCCAAGACGCTTTGCCCCGTAGCGTCTGGCTCGCCGTACCAATCCGGCAGCAGCCCGCACGACTCGGGCAAGCAGAGCAACGCGGCTGAGCCTTCGCAGTTGAGCAGAACCACCAAGCCGGGGCCGTCCCATTCGCCGTCCGCAATGGATTCGGCTTCGAAATGCCCAGGCTCGCCGATGGCGACTTCGACGGTTGCGCCGAGCAACGGCGCCAGCGCGGCGCCTAGTTCAACGGCCCCGGTTCGACAAGCGGCGACAACCTCGTCGGCGGCGGCCTTGCCTAGATAGGTCATTTCGGGAGGAATAGCTTGAAAGCTCTTGGAAGATAAGACTTTAAGCGCGAGTCGGCGCGCGGCCGCCCCGCCACCGGTGCGTGGCCCTATTATCGGTCGAATCGCCGCCAGGCTTTACGCAATCGCCCCCGAACGTTAGGCGATCTGCGCCACAGAACGAGATCGCCCGGGGTCAGGGCCTGGTTGTATTACATATCTTCGTTGCCGCGGGAGTTGGTCTTGACCCGCCGAGTCGCTATCTTCTTTCGCCCCTGACGGGGCTGACCGGTCGGCCGAAGTGGGCGATTCCAGGGGCTTGCGCCCCTGGCAACAGTCTGTCGTCCCTACGGGACTACCGCCGCTATCAACGGCCATCGCGAATAGCCGGATTAGCCGCGTAGCGGCGAAAGATTATAGCCAGGGGCGCAAGCCCCTGGAGGCTCGTCGACGAGAAACGGACCCTAGCCCCGTCAGGGGCGACA
>DATNEC010000565.1:0-2222 GCA_035606815.1 Pirellulales bacterium | reverse complement strand
CTTTTCGCGAGGCCCTAAACCCGGCTACAATCCTGCGCATGCCGACCAGCTTCCACGAAGACGCCGAATTCCAGCGCGGCCTAGGGCTGTTCGACGCCGTGATGCTCGTCGTCGGGGCGATGATCGGCTCGGGCATCTTTTTGGTCCCGGCCGAAATGAGCCGTCTCGTCGGCAGTCCGGGCTGGCTGCTGGCGGCCTGGGCGATCACGGGAGCGTTGACCGTCGGAGCGGCGCTTTCCTATGGAGAGTTGGCGGCGATGATGCCCCGCGCCGGAGGACAATACACCTATTTGCGCGAGGCCTATTCGCCGCTCGCGGGCTTTTTATATGGCTGGACGCTGTTCCTCGTCATTCAAACCGGCATCATCGCCGCGGTCGCCGTGGCCTTCGGCCGCTTCGCCGGCGTTCTGTGGCCCGCGATCGCCGAAGATAATTACCTGATTGAGCCGATTCACCTCACGCCCGGCTATGCCGTTTCGCTTTCGACCAATCAACTGCTGGCAGTGGGGCTGATCGCCTTGCTCTCAGCCACGAACATGCGCGGATTGCAATACGGCAAAGTCGTTCAAAACCTGTTCACGGTGGCCAAGACCGGCGCCCTGTTCGCCTTGATCGCGCTGGGCCTGACGCTCGGCTGGAACGCTTCGGCGGTCGCCGAGAATTTTGGCGACTTCTGGCGCCCGCGCGGCGCCAATCCCATCGAGCCAGGGCTTTCGGCCGAGGCCTCGGCCTTCGGGCTGTTCGTCGCCGTCTGCGTGTCGCAAACCGGCTCGCTGTTTTCTTCCGATTCTTGGCACAACGTCACGTTCATGGCGGGCGAAGTCCGCAATCCGCGGCGCAATCTGCCGCTCGCCCTGGGCCTGGGTACGGCGCTGGTCATCTCGCTCTACCTGCTGGCCAACGTGGCGTATCTCGTGAGCTTGCCGCTGGAAGACATCCAACACGCGCCGAGCGATCGCGTGGCGACGGCGATGCTCGAACGGGTTTTTCCTTCGATCGCCGCGCCGCTGATGGCCGGCGCGATCATGGTTTCGACGTTCGGTTGCAACAACGGCCTGATTCTGGCCGGCGCGCGGGCCTATTATGCGATGGCCCGCGACGGCCTGTTCTTTCGCCAAGCCGCGCACTTGAACTCGGCCCGCGTGCCCGCTTGGGGCCTGGCCTTGCAAGGGGCGTGGGCCGCGGCGCTGGTGCTGCCGCGCACCTGCCGCGAAGGCGAATACGGCAATCTCTACAACGACTTATTGGAGTACGTGATCTCGGCGGCGCTCGTGTTTTACATTCTGACGATCTATGGCGTCTTTCGTCTGCGGCGCACGCGGCCCGACGCCGAGCGGCCGTATCGCGCACTTGGATACCCCTTCGTGCCGGCGTTCTATCTTGTCGGTGCGGCGACGATCGTCGCAGTGTTGGTAGTTTATCGGCCGATGACAACCTGGCCCGGCATGGCGATCGTATTGCTGGGCGTGCCGGTGTATTTTATCTGGAAGCGACAACACCCTAGCAAAGCGGTCCAACCATGACAGTCCCTTGGCGAGGCGTATTTCCGGCGGCGACGACGCAGTTTCATTCCGATCAATCGCTCGATCTGGAAGCGACGGCCAGGCATCTGGAGTTGATGTTGGCCGCCGGCGTGCATGGCCTGATCGTGCTGGGCACGGTCGGCGAAAACTGCTCGCTCGAACACCAAGAAAAGCTCCGAGTGCTGCGGATGGCCGTCGAGCAAGTCGCCGGCCGCGTGCCGGTCTTGAGCGGCGTGGCCGAATGCTCCACCGCGTTGGCCTGCCGCTTCGCCGCCGACGCCGAGCGCGCGGGCGCCGATGGGTTGATGGTCTTGCCGGCGATGGTCTACAAGTCGGACCCGCGCGAAACGCTGGCCCATTTCCGCGCCGTGGCCCAGGCCGGCGGCTTGCCGATCATGTGCTACAACAATCCGGTTTCGTACGGCGTCGACATTACGCCCGCGATGTTCGCCGAACTGGCCGACGAGCCGAAGTTCGCGGCCATCAAGGAATCGAGCGAGAACGTGCGCCGCATCACCGATCTGAAGAACGCCTGCGGCGAGCGGTATCTGCTGTTCTGCGGCGTCGACGACCTGGTGCTCGAAAGCCTGGTGCTGGGCGCCGACGGCTGGGTCTCGGGCCTGGTCAACGCCTTTCCCGACGAGAACCGGTTGTTGTGGGATCTGGCGACGGCCGGCAGTTACGCCGAGGCGCTCAAGA
>DATNEC010000097.1:0-6937 GCA_035606815.1 Pirellulales bacterium | reverse complement strand
GGCGGACCCTCGCGCTGACGGCCTTGCCCGAGAAGATCGTGTTGGAGCGGAGCTACCCGGCCGGCCGCAATCCGCGCGAACTGGCCGATCGTTGGGCAAGGCAGGCCCCCGAGGCCGAGATCGCGGTCGTAGACGACAAGGTCGTGGTGCGCGGCCGGGCCGAAGACCACGAGCGATTGACGGCGGCCAAGCCGCGCGGCAAGGCGCCGGCCGCCGGCGGCGCGGAGGTCTATACGTTGGCCGTGCGCGATCAGCCGCTCGGCCCGGTCTTGGAAGAGCTAAAGCAGCGGCTGGGGCTGGAACTTCACATCGACGAGGCGGCGCTCAAGCGCGCCGAGATTTCGCTCAACCGGCTCGTGTCGTTCAAGGTCGAGCAAGCGACGCTCGACGATCTATTCGCCGCCGCGCTCAAGCCCGCCGGGCTGACCTTTCGGCGGCGCGAGAAATCGTTCGATATCTTTCCGGCGAAGCCGCCGGCCGGCGAAGAGTCATCGGGCCAATGAGACTTGGCCGCCCGGGATTAGGGAACGCTAATCTGCGCTAATGGACGCTAATTAGCGAAGGCGAGCGTCGATTAGCGTTCCCCCGTTTTTGCTCGCGGCGAATTTGGGCAAGGGCAAGACCAGTTGAAGAGCGGCAACGTAGGCGTCGCATGCGGGCTAGAAGCCGTGCTTCTGCAGCTTTTCGCGGAGCACGTCGCCCGTGAAGGGCTTGACGAGGTAGTCGGAAACCCCGGCCTCGATCGCCTGCACGACGCGAGTCCTTTCGGCCTCGGTGGTGACCATCATGATCTTGACCTCCGCGTCGAGCGCGCGGATTTCGCGCACCACTTCCAGGCCGGTTTTGCCGGGCATGTTCCAGTCGGTCAGCACCAGGTCGAATTCGCCGGGCTTGAACCTGGCCACCGCCTCGGCGCCGTCGGCCGCTTCCGTCGCCCCCTCGGCGCCGGCGGCTCGCAGCGAACGCAGGATGAGCTTGCGCATTGCGCTGGAATCGTCTGCCACCAGGACTCGCAGGCCCATCTCGAAAGTCTCCCCAGGCTTTTTCCGGCGGCAATTGCCGCGAAAAAACATAGGTTCGGCCTGCGGTGCGTCAAGCGGCGCCGGGCAGGATGGCCTTGCTTTCAGGATCGTTCCGACGGTAGCGGTTGCGCGGCTACCGCAGCACGCGAGTCAAGGTCTCGCGAATTTCGCTTTCGATTTTTCCCTTGAACATCATGGCGGCGAACGGCAGATCGATGTCCATTTTGACGTCCGAATCGCCCACCGCGCCGACGCCCGAAATCTTGAAGCCGAAGGTCTTGAAGCTGAACTTCAGCGAGTCTTGCGACCACTCTTCCTGCAAGTCGCCCACTTGGTCCTGGTGCTTTTCCTTGAGCCGCTCCAAAAAACCCTTGAGTCGTTCGGCGGCCTGTTCGCGGCCCAGTTCGTGAGGAATGGCGATCGAGAGCTTCGGCATGAGAGAGCGTCCTTGTAGAAGCGTTTCCTTCGGTCAGCGGCCGAGCTTGGCTTTAAGCTCCGCGAGCAGCCGCACGGCATGCCCGATCTCGGCCTTCTGCCGCTCGGGCTCTTGCGGAATCTCGCGCTCGATCGTCAGCGGGCCATCGTAGCCGATTTCGGCTAGCGCGCGCAGGTAGTTCTCGATGCCCACGTCGCCTTGACCCAGCGGAACTTCGGCGCCCCACTCCTGGCCGGGATGCTTCGCCCACGTGCCGTCCTTGCAGTGGACGCTATGGACATACTTGCCGACTTGCTTCAAGGCCGCGATCGGTTCGCCCGAGCCGTACAGGATCATGTTGGCCGGGTCGAAATTGATGAACAGGTTGTCGCGCTCGACGTCGCGGATGAAGCGCAGCAGCGCATCGGCCGGCTCCTGGCCGGTTTCCAGGTGCAACGATTGGCCGTTCTTGCGGCAATGATCGCAAACGTCGCGCGTGATGGCGATCACCTGCGGATAAAGCGGATCGGATGCGTCGTGCGGCACGAAGCCCAAATGCAGCGCCACCACCGGGCACCCAAGCAGCTTGGCGAAATCGGAGATTTCCTTCATCTCCTTGGTCCGCGCGGCGCGCGTCTCCGGCGGCACCAGCCCGACCGTCCTCACCACCGTCGGAATGTCGGCGTAGCTTTCGCCTTCAAAACCGCCGAACACCGCGGTCAAGCGAATGCCCGCCTCTTTCAAGCGGCCGAGAAAGGCCTTGGCCTGTTCGGCGGTGCGGGTCTCGCGCGCGGGGGCGTGCAATTGGATCGTCGGCACGCCCAACTCGCGGGCGACCTCCAGCTTGACGCCCAGCCCCGCATCAATGCTGGCGAACACGCCGATCGGCCATTTTTCCATTGCGATCTCCTCGGACGGATGCTGCGCATTCTTTGTTAGCCACGGATGAAACACGGATCGAACACGGATGTGGGAAGGGAGAAAAGGGCAGAGGTTCGAAGGGTGACGAGATCCTACAAACCAATCCGCACTTTACCCCTTTGCCCCTGTTCGTTATCCGTGTTCAATCTGTGTTTCATCCGTGGCTAAGATTCTTCAAACCGACATTTCGGGCTTTTCGCCTTCGGGCGTTTCGTCGCTGGCAATGTCGAACCACTCGTCCTTGAACTCGATCCGCTCGCGGCGCTGCATGGCGATGTTCGTGGTCAGCGCGATCACGGCGTCGGCCAAGGCCACCTCGGGATGGCACTTGGGCTTGTTGTGCTCGAAGTCGAAATTGCGAATGCACCAGGCGAAGTGCTCCATCTCTTCGGTGTAGCCGCGGCTGACCGGCCCGGCTTCCAGGGCCTTCTTGCCCACCGCCGCGGCCGGCGCGGCGCCGCTTTCGCTGGTGTTCAGCACGGCGCCGCCGGCTTTGCTCTTGGCCACTTTGACGTGCGTCGACGTGCTGCCGGAGCCGGGATAGAGCATCACTTCCTTTTCGTTCTCCAGCACTAGCGTCCCCTCGGTGCCCATCACCACTTCGCCGTATCCGCCGAAGCCGTTGCCGTTGATCGACGAATAGGTGACGACGATCTTCTTGTTCGGATCTTGGTCGTAGCCGGGGCCGGGATACTCGTACATGCAATACACATGGTCGTCGCACTCACGGTCGAGCGGGTAGAGCAGCCGCCCGCCGACGGCCGAAACCATCAGCGGCCTGGCCTTCTTGCCGTCGGTGCGCACGGCCGAGCAGAAGATGCCCGCCGCGTCGAGTTGATGGCTGCCCAACTCGGCCATCAAGCCGCCGCCGGTCCGCTGCCAGAGCCGCCAGCGGATCAACTCTTCCAATGGCGAGCAGGTGTAATGGCGGGGGCCTTCGGTCAATGTCTTTTCTTGATACCCGTACTTGGCCGCATCGACTTCGCGGTCCTTGAGCCGCTCTTCAAGATCGCGCATTTCCAGTCGGACCGCCTCGATGCGGGCGTTGTCTTTCTTCTCGATGGCCGCATCCAGCTTCTTTTGGAATTCGGCGATTTCGTTCTTCATCGAATCGTCGGGCAGCTTGGCGTACCAGCTATCCTTGGTGCGGTGCCACTGGGCGCGGATCGAGTGCAGATCGCCCAGCAAGCCGCGTTTGATCATATCGACCGCATTGTCGTACAACACGCTGTAGTGCCGCTGATGGCCCGTCGCCAGGTGCTTCTTCAATTGATTGGCCACGCGGCCCATGCTCTTGGCGCGGCCCACGCTATGGCCGATCAGCTTTTCGGTCAGCACGTGCTTGCCCTTGTGCATGGCTTCGATCGCCACCACGTCGTGCAGGTGCAGCGGCAAGGCGATGATCACGGCCTCGATCGCCGGATCGTCGAGCAAGTCGTGATAATCCTGATCGTAGACTTTGACCTGCTTGCGGGCCTCGTCCTCCGTCTTCCAACCGTACTTGCTCATTAAGCCGGGGCGCGGGCCAAGGGCCTTCGGATCGCCGTGAAAGGCGCGATGGATGTTGTAGGGCCGAATGTCGGAGATCGCCACGACATTCAGATAGCTGGGCGTGTGGGCGCCGATCAGCACGCTCCCCTCGTCGCCCGTGCCGATCACGCCGACGCGCACCGGGTCGCCGGTCAGCTTGCCGTAGCCGAAATAGAACGAGCCTAGCCCGGCGCCGGATACGACGCCGGCCGCGAGGCTGCCTTCCAAAAACTCGCGGCGCGTGAGCTTGTCGCCGATGGAGGCGTAGAAATTCGATTTGCCGACTTCTCTTTCTGCGGCGGTCAGACTCATCATGTCGTTTCCCTCCGGCCGGCGAGCGGCCGCACAATCAGGTGATGTATGAAGAAATCCAGTCCGCCCCAGCGGCCGACGTGCGTCGTCGCCAGGAAGAACAGGGCCATCATTTCCACGAACTCTTTATTCACGAACAGCGACCGGCCGACCGCCGGATGCGGCGACGGATACAGCCCTGGCCAATCGGGCTGGGCCAAGACGATCGATAACAAGAACAGCGCCCCCGAAAAGCTGGCCAGCCGCGTGAAAAGCCCGACGAGCAGGCAGGCGCCGATCGCCATGACTCCATAAGTCACGGCCAGATCGATCTGTTGCAGCTTGCCGAGAGGCGCCGGCAGGGCGCCGCGAGCGCGCTGGTCTTCGGCGAGCAGGCTGTCGAGGTCTTGCCGGAACTCTCGGTCGATGCGGTCCAACTCGCCGAGCCAGGCTTTCGCCTCGCCTTGCAGCTTCAGTTGTTCGTCCCAGATGCGCTTCTGCTGAAATGGCGTGCTCCGCGAAGGAGATTTTTTGGCCTCGTCGAGCCGTTCCAAGCCATGCAGGTACTTCTCGATATCTTCGGCATTGTCTTCCAGATAGCTTTCGATCTGAAGCTTCCGCGCCGCCGCGGCTTGCTGGGCCGCCGCCAATTGCTCTTTGCCGGGCTTGTAGAAATCCTCGAACTGCTTCAGCGCGGCGTCGATCCGCTCCGAGAATTTCTTGCGTTTTTCGGGCGCCGGATCGAGGGCCCGGCGGCCGTCCCAGTCGTCCAGGAGCAGTTCCCGGTATTTGTCGCCGAGCGGACCTTTGGCCTGGCCCAAAAAGCCGACCGAGGAAAAGTTCGGGTCTTCGTACTTGGCCAGCCCTTGATAGAGAAAATGCCAGCCGATAGTGAGCCGCAGCAAGACCAGCATCGCCACGGCGGCGAAACCGAGTTGAAAAGGATGGCGCCTCAGGGTTGTTCTCCTACTCGGCGATCAAGGGGGTACAGGCGGCTGCGTGGCCCGCGCCGCAAGCATCTTATTGTAATCTTTTAGCCACCGGGGGCCACCGTTTTTGTGGCGCCGGGGCATTTTGCTCCTTTAGGTCCGTGGATCATCAGATCCAACGGTATTGGGGCGCGAAAAAGCGAATCTCGAATCTCGCGAGTTCAACGGATCTATGATATATGTGGACTGTGCAAAAGGCCGGCGCGAACGCCCGATGAAATGGAACCAAGTCATCTGGGACGAGACGCACGGCGGCAACGTCGAGCACGTCGAAGAACATGATCTGACGACGGATGACGTCGACCATGTGTTGGAAAACTATGAATCGGAAGGACTCAGCCGCAGCAGCGGCCGACCGTGCATTTTCGGCCATGTGCCTGACGGTCGTTATATCATCGTGATCTACGAAGAAATCGACGACGCCGTGCTGCCGGTGACCGCTTACGAGATCCCCGGTCCGGGTGAGAGGCGACAATGACGGCCAAGAAAAAAATCGAACACGTGAATCGGCGACTCACGGATGAAGAGCGAGAACGGCACGCCGCAATCCGCGAGGCCGCTGCACAAGACTTTCCCCCCAAAGAGGATGTTCATCGCGACGCCGCCCCCCCCGGCATTCCGGCGACGATCCGAGAGGCCCGCGAAACACGGCGCCTGACCTGGTATGAACTTGCCAAGCTAGCCGGAATCGCCGATCAGGCGACAATTCGAGACATCGAACAGGGCGAGGACGTGAAGCTTTCCGATGTGCAACGGGTGGCCGCCGCGTTGGGCCTCAAGCTGGAACTCGTCGAGCAAGTCGCCTGAAGGCGGATCAAGCCGCCAAGAACAGCTTGTGCGGCAGTTGCGCCGGCGCCATCTCTCGCCGCAGCGCCCCTGGCTTGGGATGCTCGCAACGCACCGGCTGCTCGCCGATCTTTTGCCCGCCCGACTCGGCCCAAGCCTCGGCCTCGCTGGTCAGCCGGTTCAAGAGCCGCTCGACCTCGACGCGGTAGTGCTCGACCCCCTCGCGGTCCAAATCAGGCGGCAGATGGATCGCCGGGCTGATCACCGCCCGGGCCCGCGAAAAGGGCCGCGGGATCGCAAACCGGTCCCAACTGCGGGCCCGCCAGGGACGATCGTAGCCCATGCCTAATAAAACCAGCGGCAGCCCCAACTTCGAGGCCAGATAGACCGGCCCTTGGGCCAGCACGCGCCGCGGCCCTTGCGGCCCGTCGGGCGTGATCGTGAGGTTCATCTGCCGGCTCTTTTCGACCAGCTCGCGCAGGGCCGCCGCGCCGCCGCGCCGGCTCGAACCGCGCACGCAGTCGAAGCCGAAGTGATAGGCCACGCGGCTGAGGATCTCGGCGTCGCCGTGCCGGCTCAAGAGCATCGCCAGGTTGCAGTGCCCGCGTTTGACCAGCGGAAACAAGATGTACTCGTGCCAGAAGATGAAGATCTTCTGGCCGGCATAGTCGGGATGCACCGGGTCGACCGTCGGGTCGTAATAGGCCACGCGGCAATCGAGCGACGACATCCACGAGCGAATGGCCGTCGAGCCGACGAGGCCGCCGAATTTTACGAACAGCGGGTTGCGGTGGAGCTTCATGGGGAAAAAGAGGAGATAGGAGTCAGGAGTGAGGAGTCAGGAGTTGGGCGGGGCAGGCGCGTCCCGCCAAACCAACTCTGCTGGTGCGCCAAGTCGCCGAATCGCCAACACATTGCATCCATGCATCTTTCTTCGTCTCCTAACTTCTGACTCCTAACTCCTAACTCCTAACTCCTCCCCC
>DATNEC010000555.1:0-5728 GCA_035606815.1 Pirellulales bacterium | reverse complement strand
CTGCTGGCGGACGGCTTCTTCGACTTGCTCGCCGACCGGGCAAGCATCGCTCGGCTTGGAATTGCCGCCCGTGAGCGTTGTGACGGGCAGCCCGAGACGCGGCGCGGAAGGTTTGGCGGGCGGCGATTCGCCCCCCTCCTTGGGCTTGTTCTGCATCTGCGAACTTTCCACGTCGACCAGCGACGGCGCCGGCGGCTTGGGAGGTTCTGGTTTGGCGTCCGCCGGCTTCGCCGGAGCGCCGCCGCCGGCGCGGATCTGCCCGACCCTCGGCCCGGCGGGCGAAGTCGGCTTGGATGCCAGCGAGGGCGCCGCCGCTGCCTGTTTCAGCAAGTCGGCGACGCTCGGCATGCGGTTGGCCGAAATGTCTTTGAGCACTTGCAGCATCTCGGCCCATTTCTCCAAGTGGCCGGCGCCGAACTGCGGATTGCGCGCGGCCTGGGCGACGAGATCTTCGCCGCTCGTCACCAGCCCGGCCAGCCGCGCGCCGTTGGAGCGCTCGCCCGCCGCCTGGCGCTCGATCTGCTTGCGCGTCGCCGGCTCGTCGAGTTCTTCGGCCGACAGCTCGCGCAGCTCCTTGTTCGTCTCGTAGAGTTGCAGCTCGCGATCGCGAACTTCCAGCGAATGCCGCTGCCATTTGGTCAGTTGCTCGGTCAGCCAGAGGGCGTGCTCCTCGGCGTTGAGCACGTAGAGCGTGAAATTCGGCGAGTAGACCCGCTTGCGGCCGGGCAGATAATCTTCGACGTAGATCCGCACGTGGACCGCCTGCGGCTGAATGCCCAGCGTCTTTGCGCAGAAGGCGCCGACCGCTTCGAGTTGCTCCTGGTGCTGCTCGCCGGCGGCCAACAGGCGCTCTCCTTGGGCGGGCGACGCCGGCGCCCCTTCGCCTTCCAGGCCCTGCCATTCCATGCCGAGCCGCTTGACGCCGAAATCGTCGAAGCCTTTGACGGTAAAGCTCAATTGCTCGCTGTCGAGCACGACCTTTTGCCGCGGCAGGTTTTCGCAGGCCACTACCGGCGCCTCGTCGTCGCGGCTTTGGACGGAGAGCGTGAACGGGGCTTGCGCCGAGAGACCGTCCTCGTCTTGCCAACTCAATTCCAGCTTTTGCGACTCTTCGATCATCGCGGGAGGGGCCGTGACGACGGGGCCTTGCGGCGCGAGCGGCCGGCCGTCGAGGGTGGCGCTTGCCAGCGCGCGGTTGGCCGAAGCGGTGAAGCCGACCTGGCTCCCCTTGACGACCGACAAGGCGCCGCCGCGCACGTCTTTATCGAGCTCTTCGGGCCGGCCCAGATAGTCGGGGAGCTTGACCCGGGCCTGCACCGAAGCCAACTCCGGGCGCAACGTCGGTTCGACGCGAACCCTTCGCGTGGCGTCGCCGACGCGCAGCGCGAGCCAGCCGGCCTCCAACTGCGGCGGCACTTCGAAGGCATACTGTCCGTCGACCAGCGACGCGACGATCGGCGGCTGCTCGCCGTAGCGCGCCGTGGCCAAGGCCGGACGCCAGCGAGAATCATTGGCCAAGCGCACGTCGAACGAGAACGGCTCGCCATGCGGAACGACCAGCTGGTTCGGCAGGGGCGCCACCGCGGCGAAGGTATAGCGCGGCGTGTTCTTCCACGGCGCCAGCAACCGCAGCCAGGCATTGCTCGCGGCGGCGGGAGCCAGGGCCAGCAAGATCACGGCGGCCATCGCCGGCACGGCCACGGCGCCGAGCCAACGGCGATGGCGCGGCGCCGGCAGGGCCTCGGTAAAGTCCCGCTTGGCCGCGGCGCCGGCGACTTGCTCGATCGCCGCTTTGCACAGGGCGCGCGAGCGGACTTGCTCCATTTCGCTGTCCGCCAACTCGATGACGCCCAGCAGTTGGTCGCCGAACAGCGGAAGCTTCTTGCTCAGCAGCCGCGCGAGTTGCGGCAGTTGGCGGCGGCGCCAGATCCAGCGGTAAGCATAGATCGGCAGCACGCAGCCGACGGCGAACGCCGCGGCCAGCAAGCCCGCCCGCAACGAGGCCGGGGTGTCGACCGCCCGGTCGAGCGCGAACACCGCCAGGTACGCCGCGAGCAGGCCGAAGGCGGCGATGGCCAGCGCTTCGGCCGTTTTGGTCCACCACACCTTGCGGCGGAAGCCGAGCAGTTGATCTCTCAACGATTCCGGCAGCTTCGGACCTTTGTGGACTTGGGCGACGCTCATGGCAGGCGCTCCGGGGGGCAAGATTTTGGATTCTGGATTTTAGATTTCGGATTTGAAGTTTCAGATACCAAGTTTCGCGGGTTCATTCAGAAGCCAGGAAGTTCTTCGCTGTTCTTTTTCTCTGCGTCTCTGTGACTCTGTGGTTCCACCATCAATGCACCGCCAAATCCCCGTAAAGCCGCCTTCACACCAGTCCCGCCATTTTACGGCCGATCCAAAAGACTCCCAACAGCGCGACGATCAACGATGCCAATACCGGATGACTCCAAAGCCGCAGCCGATGCACGGCCGGCGGCGGTTCGGGCAGCGCAGCGAGGCTGCGCAAGACCGCGTTCAACTCGCCGACTTCGACCCGCTTGCCTTGCGTCACGCGGGCGATTTCCTCCAGCACCTCGGGCCGGGCGGAACGACCGATTCGCTCCAGCGCGGCGCCTTGCACCGAAAACGAGGCGTCGAGCGAGGCCCGCGACCGCGCC
Source organism: Pirellulales bacterium (assembly GCA_035606815.1). GTDB lineage: Bacteria > Planctomycetota > Planctomycetia > Pirellulales > JAICIG01 > JAICIG01. The sequence goes on along the minus strand of DATNEC010000555.1, from coordinate 3,068 downwards.
CCGCGGATCGCGATTTTGTATTGGCCCGCTTCTTCGGGGGTGAACTGAGAGGAAAACAGACCCCATTCGTCGCCGGCCGAGGCGAAGCGGACCGTTTCGACGCGGCCCGACGGCGCCGTGATCTGGGCCGTGACGTTGTCGTCTTCGACCGGCTCGCCGCTGGAGTTCATGACGTTGGCGTGCAGCGTCATCGTGCTTCGCACCGCCGGTTGGTCTGGCGAAAAGTAAAGTCGCACGGTTTCTCCCTGCGCCATGTGCCGCTGGTAGGCCATCCAGCGTACCACTTGTCCCCAGAAACGGTAATGGTATTTGTCTTCGACCCCCTTTCGCCAGCGCCAGGCGCCGTCGGTCCCCATGAACAAGACCTTGCCCGTGCCGTAGGTGCGGGTGGCCAACAGCGGAATCCTGCCGAACTGGTTGGCGGCGTCTTTGTGGACGCAGAGCACCTCGCTGGCGGCCTTGGCGCGCTCGACCGCGGCGTACCACTGAAAGCCCGGCAAATCCTCCCAAACGGCCGAGTTTTCGTCCTGCGTGTCGGCCAGCTTGGTGAGCAGGCTGCGGCGGCCCTTTTCGGTCAGCTCGAAATGATCGGGTGTTCGCGAGCCCCAGCCGCTTGGCTGGGCCGTATCGAGCACCACCGGGTACAACTCGTCCAACTCCGTTTCCAACAGCGACAACTGCCGCCCTTGCCAGCCCGGCATGAACACCAGCCCGCTGGCCTGCCGCTCGACCAGGCCCTTCAGCAGCCGGCATTGTTCTTCGGTCAATTGACCGTCGCCGACCCCGACGTCGCCCAGGAACACGACGTCGTAGCGCGACAGTTCGTCGAGCCGGTCGGGAAATTGCTGGATGTAATCCTTGTTGCCCCCGCCCGGTTTGCTCAACCCGGGATGGAACAACAGGCACGACAGCTCGACGCCCGGATCGCGCGACAGCGCGTTTCGCAGGTAGCGATATTCCCAGCGCGGGTACGACTCGACGACGAGCACGCGCAGCTTTTCGTCGCGGATCGAGATCGGCGTCGAAAGGCTGTTGTTGTCTTTCAGCAGTTCGTCTTCGTGCAGTGGAACTTCGACGGTCAACTGGTACTCGCCCGAGGTTTCCGGCTTCCAGGCGATCCAATCGGTCGTGCGGCCATTGGCGGCGATGCGCACTTCTTTCGTCAGCCGCTGCCCGTCCGAGGCTTTCAGCACGACGGTCGCCAGGTGGTCGCGCGGCAGCGAACTGTCGATCGAGAACGGCACGCGCACCGATTTACCGGCCACGCCGAAGGTCGGCGGGTCGAGGCTCACCAGTTCGACGTCGGCCAGGCGCGTCGGGCTGCCCACGGCGACGGCGAACACCGGAACCCCCTTGAGCCGCAGCCGCGTCGCCGCGTCGACCGGCGGCGGGCCTTCGTTCCAATCGCCGTCGGAAACGAGCACGATCGCGCGCAGCGTGCCGTGATCTTCGAGCGCCCGCAGCAACGGAGCGTTGAGATCGGTGCCGCGGCCCGCTTGCTGTTCGGCCACGGGATGAATGACGATCTCCATCCGCTCCTCGAGCGACCGCCACGCCGCCGGATCGACGAGCGGCGCCACGGCCTCGCGCCGCGTGCGCGGCGAAAGGCTGGGCTGGGCCGGATCGACCACGTCGCGAGTGTCCATGCTGCGGGAGGCATCCCACAGCACGGCGACCGCCGGCTTTTGCTCGGGGCGATATTCCTCGACCCATTCCGGCTGATTGAACAGCACCGCCACGAAGATGATGAACGCCAGCCGCAGCAGTTCCAAGAAGCCGATCGCCCGGCGATAACCGCTGCGGCGCCAGGCCGTGTAGCTCAGCCCCGCCGCCAGCAATACGACGGCGAGCGATAAAATAGCCGACCAACCGGTCCAGTAGAACGTCAGTGCGCGGAGGCCGCTCATGCAGGGCCTTTATGCTTGCAAGTCGCCCGGCCGCCAAAACCAGCCAGGGCCAAATTAGCCAGGAATGTTCATTGACCGCCGACGTTCATCGAGTTGTGCGACGAAACCGACATGTTCCGTGGAGGCGGTCCCTTCTTGGAGCACGGCCAAGACTCTCGCCAGATCTCCGCGCACGAGCGCGGCGTCGTCGAGCCAGAGTCCCGGAAAGATCGAGCTTTTGTAGACGCCCGAGCCGTCACGCGGCTGCGGCGCGTACTTGCCCTCGTCCAGACGAAACCAGTCGATTTCCCCATCGCGCAGGGGGCGGAAGCTTCGGTCGTCGCGTGTGCCATGAAACCCGGCTCCATTTCAATGGGCGGCAGTCGTTGATTCTAGCTCACGCCCGATCTCTTGCCCAGCTTGGGGCGGCGACGCCGCGGATGCGTCATAGCTGCAATGCAATTTCGACCAAGACAAAACTCGCGGGCATGATCTTTCATGGTGTTGCGTGACTTCGAAACAACACTTAGATTGGTCGGGCGGCCGCGAAATCGAGCAGCTCGGATGGCAAGGCGAAAAAAAGAATTGAGCAAGAAAAAGCCGCCGCCCGAAGGCATCGAGGAGACGATCCGCCTTCTCGCGCGCAAGTATGCAAATCGGCTGAAGAAGGTGATCGACGAACGTCTTGAGGAAATGAAGGGTGACGACAGATCGCACTTCCTGATCTATCAGGTCTTGGGCATGAGCGATCATGAGGGGCGGTTGGTGGATGAATACCAGAACAAAGGGCGCTTCCTATATAAATACGCCGGATCGTTCCTAGAGGAGGCGGCAAAGCTTTGTTTTCTTGAGAAATTCACCGATTCCGGATCGGTTCGAATCCCGAATACGCAAGGTCGGTTGCCCAAGACATTTCAGATCGATTGCCTGGTCGCTTCCGACGCCATTGAAATCAAATGGAGAGATGCAACGACCGATGGCGATCACATTACCAAGGAGCACACGCGCATCCGTGCCATTGTAGACGCCGGGCACACGCCGATTCGAGTCATGTTTGCTCCGTAGAAAACGGGGTGCTAGCATTGGGCTGCTAGCTGACTTTGAAACGTAATGAGGTAGTGAGCAGTGCAAGCAAATCTCCTCGCCGCGTCATCAAGACGGCCTATCTGATCGGTCATTTGG
>DATNEC010000067.1:0-11517 GCA_035606815.1 Pirellulales bacterium | reverse complement strand
ACCGTGGCCATCACGGCGCCGAAGGGTGCCGCCAGAATCAACCCCGCGATCAGCGAGCCGCCCGGCAGCGGCCGCGTGCCGAACAAGGCAAGTCGCGGAATGATCTCGTCGGAATGCTGCAGGTCGGGGATCAACGTGCGGCCGCAGATGCAGATCACGATCAGCGGCAGGTAAATGCACATATTGTAAACCGCCAACAACACGATCGAGCGGCGGATGGTGGGCGTGCTTTTGCTGGCCATGATCCGCACCAATCCGGCGGGCGAGCTGAGCCCGGCGAAGACCCACTGAAAAAAGAATGAGACGGCGATGCCCAACGGCTGCCAATCGAACGGCCCTGGGCCGGAGACCAAGTCGCCCGGCCGGCTCATCTCGCCCGTGGCGATTTTGCCGTTGGAGTACAAGGCGCCTTGCCAGCCGTGCTCGTCCTTTTCGGTCAAGACGAGCAACGTGCGTTGCCGCGATTGGGGCGCGTCGAGCTTGGCGCCGACGCCGAAATATTGAAGCGTCTCGGCGTCGAACGCCGGTTCGGCGCGCGACGATGGTTCGGCCCGCAGGCTGACGCCTCCGGCTCGCCGGTCGTCGTCCGGCAAGTCGGCCAGCGACTGCGGCAAGGCCCCCTGGTGACGGCCGGCATACTCGCGCAGCGCGGCATCCAACCTTTTCAAACGCCCTTCGATGGCGGCGAGGCGAGGCGCATCCGCGGCGCGCTCTTCGTCTCCACGCGGCTTGACCGAGACTTCGTATTTCAACTTCTGACTGGCCGCGGTCAAGCCGCCGGCGGCGCTTAGCGTCAGCGGCAGCAAGATCATCACGCCGATGAACATCATCACGCTTTGGAACAGGTCGGTCCAGACGGCGGCCAAAAAGCCGCCGATCAGCGTGTAGCCGATGACGGTCAGCGAGAAGATCGCCAAGCCGAGATAGTAAAACTTGTCGAGCCCGGCGCCCGTTTCCGAAATCGCCAATGCCCCCGAGCCGGGCCAGGCGATCTTCATGACCAGCGCCCCGGCCTTGAACTGGGCGACCATCATGAACGACATGAACAGCAGAATCAAAAGCGAGGCCATCAACCCCGCAGCCGGACTGCCGAAACGTTCGCGGACCAGGTCGGGAACGGTGATGGCGCCGGTGCGCCGGGAAAGCTGCGAGATGCGCTTGCCCAGTACGCCGAAGCCGGTAATCGGCACCGCCATGTAGGCGGCGATCCACAGCGCCACGATCCAGCCGTAGCTGTACACGAACGAAGGGAAGCCCATGAACGTGCCGCCGCTTTGCACGGTGGCGGTCAAGGCCAAGGCCCAGGCGCCCAATCCGCGGTTGCCGAGGAAATAGCCTTTGAGAAACGAGCCTTTCTCCACGACGCGCTGGGCCAGCGTGCCCAGCCAGACCGAAGCAACGATGAACACGAGCAGCGCCACCAAGGCGCCCAGGCCGGCGGAAGTGGGGGCCGAATCATCCACGGGCGGCCTCCGATGTGGCGAGGCCGCCGGCTTCGTCCCCGTCGGGTTCCGGTCCCAGATCGTCGTCGCTCATGAAGGCCAAGGCGAACCAGATCGAGATGGCGGTGCATGCAGACCAGGGCGTTACCACGCCCCAGAACACCCAATCGGGGAAACCGAGCACGAACGAGAGCGTATCGGGATCGCGTCCGTAGCCGAAGGCGTAGCAATACCCGACCGTGTAGACGAAGGCCGCCAGCCAAACGCCCAGCACAACCAAGGCTTCGCGCCGCGCATTGCGCAGCAACGGGTCTTCGGCCCGCTGGGTCATCATTCGCGTTCCTAGTGGTTCTCGGCGGCCCCTTCGTGGATCGCCAATCTACCCTACGAGGAGGCGAATCGCCAGGAAGCCCAGCACCACGAGCGCGAATAGCGCCAGCGTCAGCCACTCGAAATGCTTTTCAAGAATCGTTTTGGCCCGCGCGCCGAAGAAGTAAATGCACGTCGCCACCAGAAAAAACCGGCCCGAACGGCCGATGATCGAGGCCGCGATCAGCGTTCGTAGCGGGACCGCCTCATGGAACACGCCGGCCGCGATCGTGAACACCTTGTATGGGATCGGCGTGAAGGCCGCTGCGAGAATTGCCAGAAAAGCGTTTTCGCCGTACAGCTTGCTCACTAGATCGAAATTCTTGTGCGAGAAACCGGGCACGTACTCGAAAAAGTAGTCGCCGATCGAACTCCAGAGTGCATAACCGATGTACCAGCCGGCAATGCCCCCCAGCACCGAGGCCGTCGCGCTGACGGCGGCGTAATAGAACGAGCGCCGCGGCTTCGAGACCGATAGGGCGATCTGCAACACGTCGGGCGGAATCGGAAAAAAAGAACTCTCGGCGAACGAGATCAGCGCCAAGGCCGGCGTGCCGTAGGGAGTGTCGGCCCAGCCCAGCACCCACAGATAAAGCCGCTTGACGATGTTCGGACGGCGGACGGGCGCCGCTTCGGCAACGGTCGTCACGGGCGACTCCTTCATGCACGGTTCCTATTCTTGAGACCAGCGCCGGCAGTCTAGCGGCGCGCGCCAAGCGGCGGTAGGGCGATTTGGCGCCGTTTCCGCCGCAAAGGCCGCGTTTTCGGACCGAAATTCAACGGTTCCAAATGCCGATCAGCCAGCCGAGCGCCAGTCCCCCCAAGGCCCACATCAGCCCGGTCCAACCGGCGCCGCGCGAAGGATGGGCGGCGCGCTCGGCACGCGACTTGCGCCGCTGCTCGTCTCGCTCGCGTCGATTCGCGATCCGCACGGCGCCGTGCGTCGGTTCGATCGGGGCGCCCGAGCGAGCGGCCAGCGCCTGCGTGAATTCGGCCCCCAACAGCAGAATCTGCACGGAATAATAGATCCACAGCATCACCAACACCAGCGACCCGGCCGCGCCGTAGGTCGAGCCGACGGCGATCCGGCCCAGATACAGGCCGATCAGCTCCTTGCCGATCATGAACAACGCCGCCGTCACGATGGCGCCGATGATGACTTCGCGCCAGCGGACCCGCACGTCGGGCAGCAATTTGAAGGTGATCGCCAACAGCAAAGTCACCACGACCGCCGAGACCGCCATATTGACCACTTGGGCGACCGGCAGCGAATATCCCAGCCGCTCCATTAGATAGTCGCCCATGTTGACGAACAGCGTCGTCAGCGTCATCGAGGCCAGCGACAGCCCGCCGAAGGCGAATACGAGCACAAGCGCCAACAAGCGATCGCCGATCAGGCTCCACCAGCCGCGGTTCGGGTTCTCGGCGACGCCCCAGACCGTGTCGAGCGCTTCCTTCAGCGCCAAGGCGGCGCCGGTCGCGCTGATGAACAGCACGATCACGCTGCCCGCCGTGGCCCACGGTCCGGCGGGCGAACGGTGGGCCTTCTTGGTCAGTTCCGCCAGCATTTTGGCCTGGTCGCGGCCGAAAAAGTCTTCCAACTGCCGAGTCTGCTCCTCGTCGGCCTTCGGGCCGAGGACGGCGCCGCTGATGGTGACGGCGATCAACAACACCGGGGGGAGCGAGAAAATCGAATAAAAGGCCAGCGCGGCGCCGATCTGCTGGCCGCGGTCCTCCTGCCATTGAGAGAACGTGTCTTTCAGCAGCCTTCCCAGAGATTTGAGCATAGAGGCTCCTGTCTTGACTGGTTTCGCCAGCTTCCGACGCTCGCGTTTGCGGTTTACACGGCGGGGCGAAATCCGGTATTCTTCGCCGCCCATTCGGTTCCGCCGTTCTCCTTCACTTAGAATATAGCGAGTCCCGACCATGCTTCCGTCTCGCCCGTCGTCCGCGAGCTTGCTTGCCGCGTTGACGTTCGTTTGCAGCCTGGCGCCGGCCGGCCCCGCGTTGGCCGAGGATTTCCACGTCAGCAACAAGGTCTACGTTCCGGAGAAGGCCCCGGCCGCATCGACCACGCTCTTCGCCGCGGGGCGGGTCTACGACTTTTTGGAGGCCAGCGACGGCAAGATCATGGAAACGATGGTCTTCGACAAAGCCAACGATTTGGTGATTCTGCTCGATCCCGACCGGCAAATGAAAACGGAGATTTCGACGGGCGACGTCTCGACGCAAATCGGCCGGCTTCGCGAGGCGGCCAAGGCGCCGCGGCTTCCCGAATCGGTGCGGTTTTCGGTCTCTCCGCAGTTCAGCGAGCGGGTCGACCCCAAGACGGGCAAGCTGACGCTCGACGCCAAATGGATGCAGTACGCGGTGACCTCCGAGGCGCCGAAAAACCCTTTCACGGCGAGGCAATACAACGAATTCGCCGATTGGCTGGCGCAGACCAACGCCTTGCTGAACCCGCCGAACATGCCGTTCGCCCGGCTGAAGCTGAACGAGGTGCTTAAGCAGCGGCAGGAGATTCCGACCGAAATCGAATTGACGATCAAACCCGAAGGGCGCCGCAAGCCGTACGTGATTCGCTCCGAGCACAAAATTCAATGGGGCCTTTCGGCGACCGACAAGCGGCGCATCGACGACGTCGCCGAGCAGTTGCACACGTTCAATCTCGTCACGTTCGAGGCGTATCACAAGCCGCCCGAACCCCAGGGCAAGCAGGCCGCCAAATAGCGGCGCTCGCAAATAGTGGCACGCCGCCTCCGGCGCGATTACGATGTGGGCTTTGGAGTTCCGAACTCCGCCCGCCACAATCGCACCTTCTGTCGCCGGAGGCCCGCCCCCATGCTTCGCTCGATTTGCTTGCTCCTGCCGTTGGCGTGCTTCGCCATCGCCGTCGCGTTTACCGCCCGCCCATCCGCGGCGGCCGAATTCACCGTCAAACAGCACGATGGCGGCGTGACCGTCGAGATCGACGGTAAACTGTTCACCGAATACTTGATCCACACCGGCCCCAAGCCGATTCTCTGGCCGGTCATCGGCCCGACGGGCGCGAAAATGACGCGCGCCTTCCCGATGGAAAAGGTCGAAGGCGAAAAGCAGGACCACCCGCACCAGCGATCGCTGTGGTTCACGCACGGCGACGTGAACGGCGTCGATTTTTGGAGCGAGCAGCCCAATCACGGCTCGATCGTGCATCGCGAATATCTGGCGGTCAAAGGCGGCCCCGATTCGGCGGTGATCGCCGCGCGGAACGATTGGTTGGGGCCTGACGGCAAAAAGCAATGCGAGGACGTGCGGAAGCTGACCTTCCGCCAAGGCGACGATCGCCGCACGATCGATTTCGACATTACCCTCAAGGCCAGCAACGGGCCGCTGACCTTCGGCGACACCAAAGAAGGATCGATGGGCATTCGCATCCCCACGGTGATGGACGTCAACAGCAAGAAAGGGGGCAAGATCGTGACCAGCGAGGGGCTGACCGACGCCGCCGCCTGGGGCAAGCCCGCGGCGTGGGTCGATTACCACGGGCCCCTCGACGGCCAGCTTGTCGGCATCGCCATCTTGAACCACCCGTCGAGTTTTCGTTATCCGACCCGGTGGCACGTGCGCGACTACGGGCTGTTCGCCGCCAATCCGTTCGGCCTGAAAGACTTCGAGAAGAACGACCGACTCAACGGCGCCTACACCGTGCCGGCCGGCGAATCGATCTCGCTACGGTATCGCTTCGTGTTCCATCGGGGCGATGAGAAAGCGGCAAAGATCGCACAAGCTTTCGAGGAGTATTCCGAGGAGAAGAAGTAGCCCGCGGCCGAGGTCGCGATTTTTCGCTTCGATAGAACTTCGCTCGGAGGCCGCCCATGCGTTCGGTTCGCGAATGTCCGCAAAGTACCCTCTCCCTATGGGAGAGGGTTAGGGTGAGGGGGGGCCGGATGGCCCCGGATTTCGAAATCCTCGGCGGCTCGCCCTCACCCCGGCCCTCTCCCAAAGGGAGAGGGAGAACGGCGGCCCTCCTTCTGCTGCTTCTTCTGATTGCGGCTGCGCCTTCGAGCGCGGCGGAGGCCGGCAAGGCCAAGATTTACGTCGTGCTCTGGTTCGATACGGAAGACTATCTGCTTCCGGCCAGCGACGACGCCGCGCTGCGCGTGGCCGATTTTCTCAGCCAGGAAAAAATCCGGGCGACGTTCAAAATCGTCGGCGAAAAAGCCCGCACGCTCCAGCGGCGCGAGCGATTCGACGTGATCGCGGCCCTCAAAAAGCACGAGATCGGCTACCACTCGAACTACCATAGCGTGCAGCCCAGCCCGGCCATGTATCTTTCCACGCTCGGCTGGGACGACGGCGTGGCCGAATTCGAGCGCCGCGAGGGGTCGGGCCTGCGCGACGTCGAGCGCATTTTCGGGCAAAAGCCAAGCTGCTACGGCCAGCCGGGCAGTTCCTGGGCGCCGCAATCGTTCGGCGTCATGCGGCGCTGGGGCATGGCCGCCTATCTCGACGCCGGCAGCCACGTAAAGCTCGACGACAAGCCGCACTATTACTGCGGCATGCTGACCCTGTACAAACTGGCCCACACGCTGCGCACCGGGTTGGGCGGCGAGAGCGAATTGCTCTCGGCCCAGGATCGCTTTCAATCGGCGCGGCAATCGCTGCTCGCCGAAGGGGGCGGGGTGGTGAGCATCTTTTATCACCCGTGCGAGTTCGTCCACAAGCAGTTCTGGGACGGCGTGAATTTCGGCCGCGGCGCCAATCCGCCGCGCTCGGCCTGGAAGGCGCCGCCGGCCAAGACGGCCGAAGAGAGCCGCACCGCTTACGAAACCTTCGAGCGCTACATCCGCTTCATTCACGGCTTCGACGAGGTGCAGTTCATCACCGCTTCGCAGGCGGCGAAGCTCTATCGCGACCGCGCTCAAGGCCGCGAGTTCACGCCGGAGGAGCTCAAGAAGATCGCCGAGGCCGTCACGGCCGATGCGACGTTTCAAACGCACGGCGACTACGCCTTGGCCGCCAGCGAAATCTTTTGGCTGTTGAACGAATACGTGGCCCGCGCCGCGGCCGGCGAAAAGCCGGCAAAGCTGGTTCTCAAGCAAACGCCCCTCGGCCCCGCCGAAGCGACGCCGATGCTGAATTCCAAGGCGACGACCGACGCCAGCCAGTTCGCCCGTACTGCGGCGGACGTTTCCGAATTTCTGGCCCGCCAGGAGCGCATTCCGCCGACGGTTTGGCTGGGCAGCGTGGGGGTGCCGCCGGAATCGTACTTGCAGGCGCTGGCCCAAACGGCGGTCCGCTTGCTCGATGGCAAACCGCTTCCCGATGCGATCGAGTTGAAGCCCGCGCGGCTGGCGGCGGCCGAGTATGTGGCCGACGACGGGCCGAACCTCTGGGGTTGGGTGATCTTTCCCCCCGGCTTTCGCGCGCCGGCGATGATGGAACTGGCGAAGCGGCAAGCCTGGACGATCAAGCCGGCGCTGCTCGGATCGGTAGAGTGAATGGCCAATGCCATCCTGCTCACCGTGCTGGCCGCCAGTGCCGCGTCGCTCTACGGCTTGCTGGCGATCTGGGCCGGGCTGGGCCGCGGGCATTGGTTCGTGCGCGCGGCTGTCGTGGCGGCGGCGATCGGGATGTTGCTCCCCGTGCCGGCTTTCGATCTGGCGATCGTCTTTTTGAGCCAAGCGCTCTCGGTCGCCGCACCGCTGTTATTGCTGGAAATGATACGCTCTGCGAAGCATCGCAACGTCGCTTGCGATTCGGAAATTACCGAGCCAATCCCTTCCGGTCATCGATTCACGCTCGTCGATCTATTCCTGCTCACGCTCGTTGCCGCAGGCGCCGCCAGCCTGGGCGCCTATCTGCCGGCGAAGCATCGCGACTTCTGGCTCAGTTACATGATGATCGGCGCCGGCGCCGGCATCGTGACTCTGGCGGCGGCCTGGGCCGCGCTCGGACGACGCTGGCCGATCTTGCGTTGGGCCGTATTGATTGCCGCGGCGCCGGCGGTCGGATGGCTGTTGAGATTGGCCGAAGTTCCCGAAGAACTCAGTGAAAACCTGTTCGGCGCGAGCGCCCTACTCGGCATTCCAGGCGCCCCCGCGTGGTTCGCACCGACATCGATGAGCTTGACCGCTGCGCTCATCGCGGCGCCGCTCGCGTGCTTTCAATCGGCCGGTTGGTTGAAAATCTTCGTCAGTGGCCGCTTGGGGCGCACCGCCGCTCTGGCGTCGCCTGGCTGGACACGCCGGATTGCCGGCAGTTTAGCGGTCGTCGTACTCTCGGCCGCCTCGCTCTTTTTCGCGACGATTTACTTCAAAGCCCTCTTTCCCCCAAGGGCGCCGCATCTCCAGACTCCCAACCCCAACGGATACGACGCACTAGCAAAACTTGGCGGCGAACTTGCGCAGACCTCCGTTTTCGAAATCGACGAGCCTAGCGAGGCCGAGAAGCGGGCGTTCGTCTCCGCTAATTTCGGGAAACTGGATGCGGCGCACGCCGCGCTCGATTTGCCGCATGCCGTTCCGATCAGTTACGACTCGGACGACTTGCATGTCGAGCGATTCAGCGAACTGCGAAATCTGTGGCGAGCGCTGGCCATTCAGGGGCAGCTCGCGGTCCTCGATCACCGGCCCGAGGACGCTGTGCAAAGCTATGTTGATGATGTGCGAATGGGCCGCGTCATCGCGCACGACGGCTTGGTGGTCCACTATCTCGTCGGGATCGCCTCAGAAGGGACGGGCGTCTCGGGGTTGAGCGAGGTTCGCAATTCAATCTCCATCGAGACATGCCGACGACTCCTTGATGAATTATGCCGACTGGACGCTGCTCGAGACCGAGTGGATGAAGTGTTAGAGCGAGATAGAATCTGGGAATTGCGCACCGGCGGTTGGTCGGCGCGCACTCCCTTCTCCCCGGAAGGCACGTTCGCGAGCGCCGTCCACTCAACTGGCAATACCAGCGTGAGCCGCATGCGGCTTTTGATCTACGACCTGGCGATCCGGCTTTATCGCGCCGATCACGGCCGACCGCCCGAGCGATTGGAGCAACTGGCGCCGAAATATCTTCGCCAGTTGCTCGACGATCCGTTTACCGGCCGGCCGCCCATCTATCGTCCGCAAGGCGAGAGCTATCGGCTCTACAGCGTCGGGCCCGATCTCGATGACGACGGCGGCGCGGCGATTCCCGGCGGCGTTCTTTACGGCGACGGCGATTTCACGCTCGATCCGACCGACGCGCCGGCAGCGAGCGATCCCAGCGAATAGGTCAGCGTTCTTCCAGGCCCGGGTCGAGCCGCAAGGCCCGCTCGCGGTCGGCGCGGGCTTCGTGGGGCATGCCGAGGTCTTCATAGACCCGGCTGCGATCGAGATAGGCCTGCGCCGGATCATCGGCCGACCGGATCGACCGGGCCAAGTCGGCGAGCGCCCCTTCGAGATCGCGCAGGCCCGCCTTGGCCAGACCGCGCAGACGAAAGGCCTCGGCGTCTTTCTTGCCGAGCGATAGGGCGGCATTGCAATCGTCCAAGGCCAGCCGAAACTGTCCGGCCGCCACCAGGCCCGCGGCGCGCGTGCGATAGGCGTCGACGTCGTCGGGATCGAGCCGCAGCGCTGCGCTGGCGTCGGCGATGGCGGCCTCGGGCCGACCCAATTCCAGATAGGCGGCCCCGCGGTGCTGGAAAATTTCGCCGTCGTCGGGCGCCAGCCGCACGGCCTCGTCGTAGGCCGCCACGGCCTGCTCATAGTCGCCCCGGTTGGCATGCATGATGCCGCGAGCGAAATAGGCGTCGGCGCTTGCGGGCTTCAACCGCATCGCGCGCAGCGTGGCTTCGACGCTGGCCGCTTCGTCCGACGACCGTTTCCGCGGTTCGCCGCGCTCTTCGGCGGCGCGGTCGTCTCGTTCGCCCCAGTGCCAACGGGCCGGATCCTGGCGATAGAAATCTTGCAAGACGCGATAAAGCTCGGCGTGCCGCTGGCGCAGAGCGACCGGGCGCTCGAAGAAGCACTCGGTGGCGACGGCAAAGAACTCGGCGCAGCTCGTGGCGCCGTATTCGTCGAGCAGCGTGGCCTGGCCGCGGGCCGAATTGCGCACCAAGCGGTTATATTCGCGACTCACGACGTCTTCCCAGCGCCGTTCTTGCTCGCCGTTTTCCAGCGGCGGCACGCCATCCATCTCGCCGTCGATGTCGTCCAAGTGATGGGCGAACTCGTGAAACACGAGATTGCCCCCGTCGCGCGTTTGTTCACGCGCGTTCGTCCACGAAACCACCACCGGCCCACGATGCCAGTACTCGCCTTCGATCGCCGTTTCGTCGTGCTCCCAGCCGCCGCGAGCGCCTGGCGGATGCAGGTAGGTATCGGGATAGACCAAAATCGTGCGGATGCGCTCGTAATGGTATTCGTGGGCGATCGCCAGCACCAGCAGACAGGCTTGGGCCGCGATGGTGACCTTCATTTCATCGTCCACCTCGACGCCGGCGCAGCCGACCCAGTTTTTTTCAGCCACGAACACGCGGACCCGATCGCGCAGCTCGGCTTGTTCGGCGCGCGACAGCAGCCGATATTGCCGCACGTTCCGCTTCAAGATATCGAGCCAGCCGTTGGGAAACGGCTCGGCCAGCAATTGCTGGCGGCGACGCTTTTTGGAAGAAAACAACATCGATGTATCCCAGCGCGGCCTTAGGCCGCAGCCAAAAGTCGCTTTTCGCTCCTAGGTTGTGAATTTATTGGTTTGCTAGCACCAATAGTTGTAGTCCCGCTTGTTGTCACAGCAGTATCTTGTGCTAGCGTCTGAATAAATTCACAGCCTCTCCGCGAAAAGACGTCTTCTCGCGGAGCGAAAAGCGACATCTTATTTTGACCGATGTTCGCTTTCGCGGCTAGCGGGACGGATTTCGGTCTCGCTCGCCCAGAGTAGGTCCGACGCTCCGCGGCGGAGCCTTGATGACCAAAGCGATCAATCATCCGCCCCGTCACGGAGTGCCGGGGCTACATTACTGCGCCAGCGCCTGGCGGACTTCGGCGAGAATGGCTTCGAGCTTGGAGAGCATCGCCAAATCGGCCCGGTCCTGGGCGTCGAGCAGATGCCCATCGAGCGAGGAGGACCGATCGGCTTCTTCTTCCTCTTCGTTTGCCGGCGACGCTTCATGCTCTTGGACCGGCGTCGCTTCGGGCCGCGCGGCATTGGCCGGATCGACGACCTGCGAAGAACCGATTCGCAACGAAATGCTGCCCGAGGGATCCGACCAGGGATACGCCTGCTGGAAATAACCGGGCAGGCTCGAATTCTGGCTTGCCGGTCCGAGATCGGCCGCGGCCGAGTCGTCGTCCGTCGCCCAACCGTCGAAGGCGCGCGAGTGGGCGGCAAAGTCGGAAGTCCAGGGCAAGAAGCCGCCGTTGCTCGTGTCGTTGGGCGGCGGGTTCAGAGAAAGGTCCGTCAAGGCGAGACCGTTGGCGCCCGCGGAATGGCTGTAGAATTCTTGCGACGCCAAGAACGCCTGGGCCACCGATTGCAGGCTCACCAGCCCGCTTTCGACCAAGGTGGCCCAACCTTGTTTCTCGGCGGCGCTGGCCGAACGGCCGAGAAACTCCTGATAATACTCGCCGATCAGATTCAAGTTGCGCTCGTTCGAGTGCAGCACGAGATCGGCCAGTTGACTGCGGCTGACGAAGCCTTGATCGAGCGCGGCGGTCCAACCGGCCAGGCCGGCCGAGTCGGCCGATCGCCC
>DATNEC010000063.1:0-9756 GCA_035606815.1 Pirellulales bacterium | reverse complement strand
CTTGAAATTGACGCGATGAAAGACGCATGTTATGCGAGTCCGCACGCCGCAACTTCGCATAAGGGATTTGGCGACTCGCGCCAAGACAGCATGGTTAAACTGCGTATTGCCCATTCAGCGTACAGTTCGCGTTGGCCCTGATGCCGAGATCGTTCTGTCGACCGATTCGATGGGGAATCGCGTGTCCGACGATCAGTGATTCAAAGTACGCTTCGCCCTTGATTCCGCGCCGGGCTTCGTCCGTGTATTTCTTGTATCCACTGTCTTCCATCTGTCAATCCGCCGTTTGGCTTAACCGAACGATGCGTACTATTTGGCTATCACTGGTGCGCCACTGGTTCGCAGCATAAGCCGCGCGGGTTATGCTTTAGCGTGAAGTCTCCGTGCTGCGAGTATTCGACCGCTCTGCTCTTGCCGCCTCTTAAAGTCACGGCGCAAGTTGCCGATAGTTCGACCAGGCGATGCGAGTGACGTCATCGCCGTCGGTCCGGCTCACGACCAACGTCGTTGATGACTTGGCGCCGTTGATTGCGATCACGTACAGCTTGGAGGGTCGATCGCCGGAAACGTCTTGAATCAAAACGGAGCGGTCCGTTGTGATGCGTTCGCCCTCCTTTTCGTCCAGGTTCTTGCCCTCGGCGTCGACGTTCAGTTTTTTGCGATAGAAGTCCATCACTTTCTCGGCCGAGTCGGGCGTCGTGAGAACCGCCTTGCTCTTGATGGCGCTGATTTCCTTGACCGCGGCGTCGGAGGTTTCGGCGCCATTGAACTTCGATTCGGGGTAACGCCATTCGAGCAGCATGCCCATCAGCGTGACCTTCTCTTCGGGCGGGGCCTCATCGGCCATGCCGAGGCAGCACGCGAACGGGACGACGACGAGCGTGGCGAGTGAAATCTTGCGATTGAGCATGTTATTGGATCCTGTTGCAAGAACGCCGAGCGATTCGGCCGGATGAGAAGTATGCCGACGTTTTGTTGAAGAACTCGGACTAGCGCGGGGCCATGAGCGGATTGTTGGATAGGGAACGGCTGGCGGAGTCCGTAGGTTGCATGTCGCTCAGGGCCTCCAGGGCCGGCAGCGTCGAATCGAGACAATCGCTGATCTCGCGGAAGAAACGCTCGGCGCGGCTGTGAAAGTAGGAGGCGAACAACAAGGCGGGGATGGCGATCAGCAGCCCGGCGACCGTGGTCTCCAAGGCCAGGTAAATGCCCTCGGCCAACAGTTCGGCCTTGCCCAGCCCGGCTTGGCTCGCCACGCGAAAGGCCTCGAGCATGCCGACCACCGTCCCCAGCAAGCCGACGAGCGGCGCGACGTTGGCGGCCACCGAAAGCGGTCGCACGCGGGCCCGCAATTCGGCCATCTCGCGAGCGGCGGCGTCTTCCAGCCCCTTTTCGATCTCGGACAACGGCCGCCCCACGCGCGCCAGGCCGGCCCGCACCACGTTCGTCAACGGCGAGGGATGTTGATCGCAGACAGCCTTGAACTTTTCCAAACGCCGCTCTCTCGAATCGACGAGGCCCTGCAGCTCGCGCACGGCTTGGCTTGGTACGACCTGGCGGCGGGTCAGGTTCGCCAGCCGCTCCATCGCCACCGCCGCGGCGACCAGCGAGATCAGCCCCAAAAAGCCCATGAAAGCCAGGTTAAGCGGACCGCCGGCCACGATCATCTGCCACAGGTTCTCGGGCGACTGCTTGGGAGCGGCGAGGGTCGCCGCGCCGGTCGGCGCATCGGCGACCGAATCCGGTTGCTCGCGAGCGGTGGCCGGCCCCGATCGTTCGCGGTCCGCGGCCGGCCCGGCGGCGTCTTGCGCTTGGCACGCCGGCGCCAGCCACGACGCGAGACACAACAGCACGACGATCGACCAACGGCGGCGCGAGGAAATCAGACTCATGGCGATGCTTCCCGACGAAGTTTTTCGAGGTTACTGCTTCAATTTGACGGACCGCTTCAATTTGGCCGACAGCGCTCCCGCGTCTTTGGCCTTGGGATGAGCGGGGAATTTCTTGACGACCGTATCGAACATTTCGATCGCTTTCGCGTCGTTTTTAAGCTCGCTCAGGCAGCGGCCGGCCTCGAAGTAGCCGAGCGCTTGCCATTCTTCGTAGGGATAGCCCAGCGCCGCAGTCAGAAAATGCTCGACCGCCTCGTCGTATTTTTTCTCGCGAAAGGCGCACTCTCCGACCATGAAGCGGCTCTTGGCGGCCGTCTCGGCGTCGGTTTCGCGCGTCACTTGCTCGTAAACTTGTCTGGCCTCCGCCAGTTTCTCTTGGTTTTGCAACGCCAGCCCAAGGCCGTAGCGGGCCTCGTTGATCTGCTCGAACTTGGGAAACTGATCGACGAGCGCTCGATAA
Organism: Pirellulales bacterium; assembly: GCA_035606815.1. GTDB lineage: Bacteria > Planctomycetota > Planctomycetia > Pirellulales > JAICIG01 > JAICIG01. The sequence goes on along the minus strand of DATNEC010000063.1, from coordinate 7,404 downwards.
TAAGTCTCGCTGGCGCTCCACCGTTTCGTTTCGGCGGCGCTGGCGCCGGCGCGATACAGGGCGCGCGCCAGATATTTTTCGTGCTTTTGCTGGATCGACTGGTCGAATCGCTGCAAGGCCTCGGCGAATTTGCGGGTGCGGAACAAGCACTCGCCGGCCAGGTATGTGGCGTCGGGCGCCAGCGAACCTGCGGGGAACGATTGCAGTTGCGCCACGAACGCCGCCGCCGCCGGCGCGAACTGTTCGGCCTGATACTGCACCCAGCCGAGCTTGAATTGCAGTTTCTCTTGCAGCTCGGCGGTCTTCGCTTTTTTTCGTCCGTTGCGAAAAGCGTCCAGGGCTTGCGGCCATTGCCGCGATCGCTCGTGGAATTCGCCGACGCGGAACCAACTTTCGGCCTCCAACGGGCTCGCGGCGAATTTCGTGGCCAATTGGCGCCAGGCTTCGGCCGCGGCCGCTTCTTGTTTCGCTTCCGCAAGCGCGAAGCCCAACTCGTAATAAACCTGGTCGGCGCGAGCGTAGGTCGGGGCTTCATTCACGATCGCCTTGAGCGTCTCCGCCGCCTGGGCGGACTGCTTCAAGCCAAGTTGACAGAGCGCCATGGCATAGCGCGCGTCGAGCGCATCAGTGGCCGCATTTGGGGGAGCCGGCTTGGCCGCCAGATAATTTTGCAAGTCTTCGATAGCTGGCTGGAACTGCTTGAGCCGCTGACGCGCCAAGGCCCGCAGGTAGCGCGCTCGCGGCGCCGAGTCGCCGGTCGCAAAACGATCGACGACCGCCGTCGCGGCCGCGATCGCTCCGGCAAAGTCGTCCTGCGCCTGCAGGCTTTCCGCGAGCGCCAGGTAAACCTCGTCGGCGCGGGGCCAGTCCGGCTTGAGGCGCAGCGATTCGCGAAAAGCCGCCGCGGCCTGCGCCCAGCGGTTGGCGTCGCGATGCGACCGCCCGATCAGGAATTGGGCTTCCGCCGCGAGCGAAGGATCGGCGAGGCCGCCGATCGATTGCGTCAATTCCGCGATCGCCGGATCGTATTTCTTCTGCATATAGAGACAAAGACCGACGCGCACCCGGCTGGCGCCCGCATGCCGCGACATCGGAAACTTGGCGAAGAGTTCGCGATACAAGGACTCGGCTTTGGCCGTTTGCGGCGCGCGATCTTTTTCGGCGCCATCGAGCACTCGGCTTTCGGCGGCGACGAACAACACCTCGGGCCGCAAGGCATGTTCGCGATACTTGCCGTTGGCCAAGAACTCGTCGGCCCGCCGCCGCGCTTCGCCGAACTCGCCGACCGTCAACGCCGACAAGGCCGCCATGTAAGCCGCCTCGGGGGCCGATTCGTGCTCGGGATGCTGCGCTGCGAACTGGGCGTAGAGCGAAACCGTTTCCTTGCGCCGCTCGGGAATCTCATAGAGCACGTCGATCCGGCCGAGTTCGAGCATCGGCAGAAAATCGCTCTGTCGATAGGTCTGCACGGCCTTTTCGATTTCCGCGAGCGCCGCAGGGGCCTGGTTCTGCTTCGTCAGCGTCTTGGAGAGCCAATAAGCCGCTTCCGCCGAAGCCTCGGCATTCGCGGCGACCGCCGCCGCGAGAAGCCCTTGCGCCTGCGGATACTTGGCCTCTTGGTAGAGCAGCTTTCCGGCGGCGAGCTGTGCCGTCCCCAGATGCTTGCTCTTGGGGAACTTGCCCGGCAGCGATTGATACAGCGCTACGGCCTGATCGAACTGCTTTTTTTCCGCAAAGCATTGCGCCTGCCGCAACAGCGCCAGATCGGCCAGCGGAAAATCGGCGATCGCCGCCGCCTGGGCGAGCATCTGTTGCGCTTCGTCGTATCGCTTGAGCGCCAGCAGCGAGACGCCCAGCCGCAATTTGCATTCGCTGGCGTGTGCGTCTTGAGGATGGGCGTTCAAGAACGTCTGAAACGTGACCGAGGCGGCCGCGTCTTGGCCCGACTCCTGCTGCATGGCGCCGAGCGCGAATCGCGCCTCAGCGGCAAAATCGCTCTGCGGGTAGTTGGCCAAAATCTTTTCGTACAGAGCGGGCGCGGCCTGGCCGGCGCCGGACGCATAGAGGCTTTCCGCCTGATAAAACAGCGCCGCGGCGGCGTGCTTGCTTTGCGGATAGGTGGCGACAAGCTGCGCGAACGCCTCGCCGGCGATTTTCAGATCTTCGGGGCGCTTCGATTGCAGGCCGCTTTTGTAGAGCGCCGTCGCAAGATTGTACTGGGCGGCGTCGCGTGCCGCGAAGTTGGGATAATTTTGCAGCAGCGTGCGAAACGTGGCCGCGGCTTTGGCCGGCTCGCCGGCCTGCAACTGGCAGGCGCCCAGATGAAAATGCGCCCGGTCCAGCCGCGCGTCGCTGCGAAACGTCTCGATGAATTTCTGCCAGCGGGCCGCCGCTTGAGGATAGAGCTGCTTGTTCTGCAGGCCCGTCGCCACCGCGTATTCGCGAGTCGCCGCGCTATCGGCCTTCGGTTCTTCGGCCGGTGCAGACTGGCCCGCGACTTGCAAAACGCAAAATAGACAAATTGTTGCGGGCACGACGGCCCAGGCCGGCCATCTGCGTTGTCCGCAGCTTGGCTTCGACATCGCCAACCTCCTGTCGTTCGTTGCACTGAGCGACAAAGCTTGCCGCGCTCGCGGCTAGGGATGCGGGGGGGACGGAACGGAATGAAGCGGCCGGCTGGACCAAACGGACAAGAAGCTCTCTCGGCGTATGTCCGCGAACATCTTCCCGGCCGGCGGCCAGACTGTCAAGTTTTCGCCGGCGCGCAAGCCATGCCGGCCGGCGCCAGCATGGCATGTGACTTTCTGGACGTGCCTGATCGGGGCGCGGCTGCCGAAGATTATTTTATTGACAATGGCTGCACAACGGTTAAACTCTCTCCTGTTTGGGCAGGGGCCTTCTCTCGGGGCCTTCCTTTCTGCCGGACCAAGCGTCGGTTCCATTGCGTCGTGTCTTTCAGGGGAAAGGACAAGCGTATGGCGTACCACTTTGGCCGCTCGATGCAAGCAATCTGCTTGCCGCCGTTTTCGCGGGCCTTGTTCTTGGAAAGTGTCGTTAGCGGCAATCGGCCTTTGCGCTAGATCGCCGCATCTACATTGCCCCCTGTGGCCCGGCCGCCCTCGGCCGGGTCTGTTCCATCGTGTCGCTCCGCGCCGCGGTTCTATCGTCGCGCGTCCGTAGAAGCGGCGTCTCACCGCTTTTCCAACAGCAATCGCTCACTAATCGAAATCACAATCGCAAACGAGGCTCTGCCATGAAACCCTTCTTCTTCTCGCTCTTCGACGCTCTGTTGTTCCCGATCAAGACCTCTCGGCGTCGGCCCGCGCCAAGAATCGTCCGATACGAGCCGCTAGAATCACGCCAGATGTTGACTCCGGTGGCCGTCAACGACAGCTACCAGGCCAGTGGCAACACGACGCTTTCCGTCAACGCCGCGTCGGGAGTGAAGGCCAACGACTCCGATCCGCAGATGTTGCCTTTTACGTGCAGCGTCGTCGCCAATCCCGGCCACGGCTCGCTCTCGCTCGCGTCCGACGGCTCGTTCACCTACACGCCGACCAGCGGATACCTAGGCGCGGACAGCTTCACGTATCACGACACCGACTTTGCCGGCACGAGCAACACGGCGACCGTCTCGATTACGGTTTCCAACCCGAACGCCCCGATCGCCGTCAACGACAGCTATACGGTGCGGCACGATATCGCCAATTCCATCTCGACTGGCTCAGGCGTATTGGTCAACGACAGCGACCCCAACAGCCTCACGCTTTCGGCCAGCGTCATCGCCAACCCGAGCCACGGCACGCTTTCGCTCAGTTCCAACGGTTCGTTTACATACACCCCCAGCAGCGGCTTCACAGGCGCGGATTCATTCACGTATCAGGCATCGAACGGCACGTACAGCAGCAACACCGCCACCGTCGCGATTTCCGTGACCGATCCGTACGCGCCGGTCGCGGGGTCGAGCGGCTACGGCCCAATCCACGACCGAACAATGAACGTCTCGGCCGCCAGCGGCGTGCTGGCTTCCAGCGGCGACCCGGACGGCGACGCGATCACGGCCGTGCTCGTCAGCGGTCCCAGCCACGGCTCGCTCTCGCTCAACTCCGACGGCTCGTTTTCCTACACGCCCGCCACGCACTACACCGGCAGCGATAGCTTTTCGTACAAGGCGTTCGACGGCGTGCTCTACAGCAGCCCGGCCAGCGGTTTCATTTCCGTTACGAACGACGCGCCCGCTCCTTTCAACGACCAGTACGACGTGCCGAACAGCCAAACCCTGAACATCTCCGCGGCCAGCGGCGTGCTGTACAACGATTACGATGGCGACAGCGATACGCTGTCGGCCTCGCTGGTGAGCGGGCCGAGCCACGGCTCGCTGACGCTGAATTCCGACGGCTCGTTCAGCTACACGCCGGCGAGCGGCTTTCTAGGGCAAGATTCGTTCGTCTATGCCGCCAGCGATGGCGTTGCATCGAACAACGCCACGGTCACGCTCACGACGCAGTACAGCATCTTGTCGCTCACCGATGCGACGAAGCCGCCGCTCGGCACGGTGCAAGCCGGCCTGCAGATTTTGGGAGATTCCAAGGGAACCCCCGGCACGGCGCACAACCTGTCGATCGGCTACGATTCGGTCGCGGGCCACGGGGATGCCGTGATCGAGGCGGCGGCCGGCCTGTCGAACCCGGCCAGCGTCGCCGAGACGATCACCGCCTCGCTCACCTTCAACGGTACGGCGCAAGCGGCCGTCTATTTCACCTTGGCCAATCTTGGGCAGGCCAACGCCACGGTCCACCTGGCCGAACAGGTCGATACGTCGGGCCTGGCCACCGGCCGGTATCCGTACTCGCTGACCATCACCAGCCCCGACATGGCGGCCCCGGCCACCATGAACGGCTTCGTCAACGTGGTCAACGATTCGGCCAGCCCGGTCGGCCAGGGCTGGAACATCCCCGGCGTCTTGCGGTTGTTTTCCAATAGCGTCAGCGGCGTGCCGGCGGGCGTGCTCTTGGCGCCGGGCGACGGCTCGAGTTGGTATTTCACCCAAGCCGCCGGCAGCTCCTATACGTCGCCCGACGGCCCCTACGCCTTCTCGACCTTGACCAGCGTCACCGGCGGCTGGCAGCTCGTCGACCAGCACGGCACGACGTTCAACTTCAATTCCAGCGGCCAACTCACAAGCCGCGTCGAACGCACGAGCGAGACGACAAATTACGGCTACACGAGCGGCCTCTTGACTTCGATCACCGACCAATTCAGCCGTTCGATGGCGCTCGCCTACACGAGCGGCCTGTTGACCTCGATCACCGATTTCGCCAGCAATGTCACGAGCTTCACCCATACTGGCTCGCTCTTGACGACGATCACTCAGCCCGACCCCGGCGGCGGTGCGCCAACGTGGACCTACGGCTACACGGGCAATTACTTGACGAGCGTCACCGACCCGACGGCGGCCGAGACCGATTACTCTTACGACTCGTTCCATCGGCAAAGCGGCGCCAGCTTGCCGGGCGGCGCCTCGACCGGCGCCTCGGTGGAGCAAAGCGTCGGCTACGGATCGACAAGTTCCGGCAGCCCGGCCGATCTGCTGCTTCAAAGCTCGGTCACGCCCACGATGACCGACGCCTTGGGCCATGCGACCGGCTACCAAACCGATTTATTAGGCAACGTCACCTCGATGACCGACGCCTACGGCAACGTGACGGCCATCGACCGCGATGCCAATGGCCTGGTGACGACGCTCACGCAGCCCAGCCCCGATGGCGTCGCGGCTGCGCCGGTCACGACGTATTCCTACGATTCGCTCGGCAATCAGACTTCGGCCACGGGCGCGCTCGCCACGTTCGGCACGTATGTTTACAATAATTTCAGCGAGCCGACCAGCTTCACCGATTCGCTCAGCCACGTCACAAGCTGGACCTACGACACGGACGGCAACATGCTGACCAAGACCGATCCTCTGGGCAACGTCACCACATGGAACTACGATTCGCTGGGCCGCCCCTTGACGATGACCTTGCCGGACCCCGACGGCGCCGGGCCGCTGACCGCCCCCGAATACGATTACACGTATGACAGCTACGAGCGGCTGATTACGATCACGAACCCCGACGCCATGACCAAGCATTTTACCTACGATGCCGACGACCGGCAACTCACCTCCGAAGATGAAAACAGCCACGTCATGACTGCGGCCTATGACGTGCTCGGTCGCATGACGAGCGTGACCGACGCGGCCAGCGGCGTCGTCTCGGACACCTACGACTCGGAAGGCCGGGTGTTAACGACCACCGACGCGATGGGCAATGTGACGACCGACGCATACAACTCGGCGGGCGAACTGACGAGCACGACCTTGCCCGATCCGGACGGCGCCGGGCCGCTGACCAGCCCTGCCTGGTCGTATACCTACGACGCCGCCGGGGACAAGCTGACGCAAACCGACCCGCTGGGCCGCGTCACCAGTTGGACCTACGACAATCTGGGCCGCGTCGCCACCGTGACCGCGCCCGACCCGGACGGCGCCGGACCGCTCGCCGCGCCGGTGACGACCTACGCCTACGACAACCTGGGCCGCAAGACTTCCGAGACTGACGCCCTCGGCGGCGTCACTGCATACGCTTACGACTCGAACAACCGACTGACCAGCGTCACGGCGCCCGATCCGGACGGCGCCGGGCCTCTGACCTCGCCCGTCATTTCCTACGGGTATGACGCCATCGGTCGGCAGACGACCGTCACCGATCCGCTCGGCCACGTCACGACGACCGCCTACGATGCCGACGGCCGTAAGACGAGCGTGATGGATAATCTCAGCCACGCCACCACGTTCGCATACGACAATCTCGGCAATCTGCTCACCACGACCGACGCGCTTTCGCACGTCACGACGAACGCCTACGATTCGCGCTCGCGGCTGGTGAGCACGACCGACTCCCTGAGCGGCGAGACGCAGTATACCTACGACGGCGCCGGCAACGTCTTGACGCTCGAAGATCCCGACGGCAACACGACCACCTGGACCTACGACGCCTTGAACCGCGTCTTGACCGACACCGATCAACTCAGCCACGTCAAGTCGTACTCTTACGACGCCTCCAGCGATCTTGTAAGCGAGACCGACCGCGACGGTCGAGTCCGCAACTTCGCCTACGACAATCTCCATCGCCTGACGGCGGAAAACTGGATGAGCGGCCCGACGGCGATTTACACGATCGCCTACGCTTACGACGCCGCCAACGAATTGCTGACCGCGTCCGATCCTGACTCGACGTACACGTTTACCTATGACGGCGACGGAAAAGCACTGAGCGCCGACAACAATGGCACGCCGGGCGTTCCCGACGTGCTGTTGACGAGCGTTTACGATCCGATGGACGATCGCACGGGCCTTTCGGCGAC
>DATNEC010000043.1:0-9528 GCA_035606815.1 Pirellulales bacterium | reverse complement strand
GCATGCAGGAGTCGATCGGCTGGGGAGTGCGGCACGTCGATCATCTGTACTGCGCCATGTCCGACAAGTCGAAGCTGCGCCAACAGCAGCCCTACCCGATGCGGGGAGGCGTGCTCGAGGCCACGCTGTATTTCGAGGAGCTCTCGACCGAGGTCATCGCCGACGGCAAGCACCTAAGCCCCGACTTGTTGTTGCTGGCCCTGAAAATCAAAGGCCCCGATCTGCTTGCTCTGGCGACCGATTGCAACCGGGCCTTGGATCTGCCCGAGGGCCTTTATATTTTTGGTCCGCGCGAGGGCGGCGAGCCATTCATCAGCCACGACGGCGTCGGCAAAATGCCCGACGGCCAAGCGCTGGCTTCCAGCGTTCGCGGCATGGACCACATGGTTCGCACGTTCGCCGCCCAGACGGGCCGGCCGCTGTGGGAAGTCGTGCGGATGGCCTCGCTCACTCCGGCGCGCATCGCCGGCTGGGACCGCGAGCTAGGCAGCCTCGACGTCGGCAAGTTCGCCGATTTGTTGCTGCTGGGCCGCAATCTGGAAGTCGAACAAGTCTTCATCGGCGGGACCGAGTTGGAGGCGTAGACCATGTTTTTTTCCTTCGACGGCGCCGATGGCGGCGGCAAGACGACCCAGCAGCGGCTGTTTTGCGAATGGCTGCGCAGCTCGGGCCGCGACGTCGTCGCCTGCCGCGATCCCGGCAGCACGCGCTTGGGCGACGCGATCCGGCAGATTTTGCTCTCGGGCGGCGGCGTTCCAATCGCGCGGACCAGCGAGATGCTGCTGTACATGGCCGCGCGGGCCCAACTGGTCGAAGAGGTGATCGCTCCGGCGCTGGCCGCGGGAAAAACGGTCGTCTCCGATCGCTACTTGCTGGCCAATCTGGTTTATCAAGGCCACGCCGGCGGTCTCGACCTCGACGAACTGCGGCAGATCGGCGGCGTGGCGACCAAGGGCGTCGAGCCGACGCTGTCGTTCGTGCTCGACTTGCCCGACGACGTGGCCGCCGCCCGATTGAATCGCCCGCTCGATCGCATGGAGCAGCAAGGCGACGCCTTCCGCGCCGCGCTGCGCGCGGGCTACCTGGCCGAGGCGGGGCGGCAGCCCGAGCGGATCGTCGTGATCGACGCCGCACGCAGCATCGACGCCGTGCAAACCGACATTCGCGCGGCGGCCGGACGGTTTATGGGTGAGGAGTGAGGAGATAGGAGATAGTGAATAGACGGGCCGGTAAATTATCCGCTTTACTCCTGACTCCTGGCTCCTCCCCTCCTTCAAGACAAGAGAATGTTGAAAAAATGACCTGGCAAGGCATCGAAGGACACGACGACGTCGCCGAGCAATTCCGCCGAGCGCTGGCGCGGGGCCGTCTGGCCAGCACGTTTCTATTCGTCGGTCCCGAGGGGGTCGGCAAGCGAAGCTTTGCGATGCGGCTGGCGCAGACGTTGCTCTGTCAAGTCCGGCCCGTCGAGCGACTCGACCCCTGCGGTCACTGCCCGGAGTGCCAGCAGGTCTTGGCCGGAACGCACCCCGATCTGCTGCAAGTGGCCAAGCCTCGCGACAAAAGCGAAATCCCCGTGGGCCTGTTGATCGGCAGCGGCGACCGCCGGATGCACGAAGGACTGTGCCACGATATCTCGCTGAAGCCGTTCATGGGCGGCCGGCGGATTGCGATCATCGACGACGCCGACTATCTGAATGAAGAGGGGGCCAACTGCCTGCTGAAAACGCTCGAGGAGCCGCCGCCGCAGTCGCTGTTGATTTTGATCGGCACGAGCATCGATCGGCAGTTGCCCACCATTCGTTCGCGCTCGCAAATCGTTCGCTTCCGTCCGCTGGCGCCCGAGCTGCTAGCCGAGCTGATGTTGAAAGAGGGCTTGGTCGGCGAGCCGGCCGAGGCGCGGCGGATTGCGGCCTTCAGCAAGGGCAGCCTGGCGCGGGCCGCCGAGTTGGTCGATCCGGCGCTGTGGAGCTTTCGGGGCCGTTTGCTTGAGCGGCTCGCCCAACCGCCGCTGGACAGCTCGCAGTTGGCCAAATTGGTGAGCGCTTTCGTCGAAGAGGCGGGCAAAGAAGCCCCGCCGCGCCGGGCGCGCGCCCGGCTCGTGGTCGGATTCGTGGTCGAGTTCTATCGTCAAATAGGTCGCGGTCTGGCCGGGGCGCCGCTCGCGGATGCGACGGAACCATCGGGAAATCCACGGCAAGCGATCGATCGCTTCGGCGCGGGTGAGGAAGCCGCCGCGGCCTGCGCCGAGCGTTCGTTGGAGGCGCTGGGCCACATCGACCGCAACGCCAACCAGGCGACCTAGATCGAAGCTTGGCTCGACGACCTGGCCCGGCTCGCCGAGCGCCCAGCGGCTTGACATTCGCTGGCTGAATCGGAGCGATCGTCGCGCAATGGACGTCCAAAGCGGCGAGACGCCGCTTCTACGGGCGCCGCAATTCGGTCGAACTGAGATCGTGCCGGAACGCCGCCTCGGGCACTCCCTCGCAGAGCTTGCGTAGCTCCGGCGGCAATCGCAAATCATCCAGCGAGACGAAGTCGCCCGCCAGGCGCCGGCCGAAGACCAAGAAACGGCAATCCGCCGCGGCCAGCTTTTCGCAGGCCTGCTGACGGGCCGATTCGCCGCCGTAGTATTTGGAATCGGCGATCCGCGCGATCGTATCGGCCCCGACAACGAACGTGACCGGCCCGAAGATGCGCGCCTTTTCCAGAAACGTCGCCGCGCGCGAAAGCCAAACGATCTCATCAGGGCCGAACTGCGCCGCGCGCTCGGAGATTTCCAGGTAGTCCAGCGGCGGCTTGTCGACGTTCAAGATCGAAAGCTCGAATTCGATCGGCGCGCCAAGCATCTCCGATGCAATTCGTGCCATGGCGCGATGGGCGTCGTGACACGGATTGAAGGCCCCGGCCAGGATCGCGCGCCGCGCCGGCGGCGGAGAGGGCAGTTTCCGCTCGGGCATTGCGGCACGGAGCGCAGTGAAGTCGATGTCGCCAGCGAGCAGATTCTGCCAGGCGGCGGGCGCCTGGGCGCGCGAGGCGACGATCCGCTCCTCGGGCGATAATTCCACGTCGAGACGCTGCTCGATCCCGGCCGCCTCGGCGACCAGGTTCAGCAGCAGCGCCGCGGTCAGCCGTTCCTCTTCCAGCCGGCTGCGGCGGCCTTTTTGCAACTCCAGCGATCGGGCCGCCGTGAAACTCGCCGTCTGCAGGGCCAGGTGAACGCGATGCGGCCCCTGCTTGGGTCGATCGCTGGCGAGGCTCGCGGTGCAGGCCGCGCCGGCCAAAGCCGCCGCGTCGTGCGGTTTTTCGCTGAGAATCGCATAGGCGCGCGCTTTTTGATAGGCCGACATCGCCATCGCGCGGGCGGTGCGCTGGCTGCAGTAATGTTCCGGCTTGGCCCCCAGCCAGGCCGCCAGCGAAGCGGCCGAGTAGGGCACGGCCGCTTCGAGCACGGTTCGCGAAGCCCCCGGCGTCTCCAGCAGCGACGCGATCGCGCGGCTGCCGCCGCCCGTCGCCGCCAGCACCAATGCAAGCGGCGCGGCATGAACGGCGCGGACGAGTTCTTCGGCGGCAGACGACATTGCCAGCTCCGGCCAAGTCGGGCTAAGTCACTGCCTCATTATATCGGCCATTTCGCATGAGGCCGGGGAGGTAGGACGGAATCAATCGCGGCGGAGCGGATTGCGATACAGAACCTCGGCCAGCAATTCGCGCGATCCGCGCACGCCGCCGCGCTCGAAGTGCCAGTCGCGATGCGTCGGCAAGAACTCGTCGCAATACGGCCACGGATCGAAGGGCGTATAGCCCAGCGCCGCGGCCAGTTTGCCGGAATCCATCGAGACGTCGCCGGCGCGCGGCGGGACCGGCCCGGCGGCCAAACGCGGACAACCCATCAAGTGTTCGGGATTGTAACCGCCGACGCGATTGATGACCTGGGCGATCTCATAAAGGCTCATTCGCCGCGGCGCCCCCGCGTGAAACAACCCGCTCAAGGAGCCGGCCAACACGGCCTCGTACAGTTCGTTCAGGCAGTCGGTGTAGGTCGGGGTGCGAATTTCGTCGAAGTAGAGCGTCGCCGGCTTCGATTTCTTGAATCGCGATTGAATCCAGTCGATGGCGCCGGCGTGCCCGTTGGAGCTAACGCCCATCGGCAGCGAAATCCGCAAAATGCACGCCTGCGGCGATTCCGCCAGCAGCAACTGCTCGGCGGCCACCATCGTTTGGCCGTAGACAGTGACCGGGTCGGTCGGGTCGTCTTCGCGGTGTCCTCCGCAGCAAGTTCCGGAGAAGACCAGATCGACCGACAGGTGGACCAGCCGCACGTCGGCCGCGCCGACCACGGCCAACAGGTTTCGCACTCCTTCGACATTGATCCGCCAGGCGAGTTCGGAATCCAGTTCGCAAGCCCGCAAGGCGCAATTGCCGGCGCAGTCGAGCACGCTGCGAAAGCCGTGCTGGTCGAAGAGCCGCTTCAGCCCGTCGTGGTCTTCGGCGTTGCAGGCCACGACGCCTTCTCCCGATAGCCGCAAGTTATCGCGCTGGCGGATGCCCACGACCTGCCCAGGGTAGCGCGAGCGAAAATAATCGAAGGCGTTATAGCCGGCGACGCCGGCAATGCCGGTGATCAACAGCGGCAGGGGAACCTGGCGGACGGGAAACAGCATGGCGGGCGAAAACGAGGAGGGCGGCGATCAGCCGCAATGAGCGACGTTCAATCACGCGAAAGGCCATCATAGTCTTTCGCGAAGGGGAGGGAATGCCTGTTCCGCCGGGCCGGCCGTTGGGGCCTTGCATTGCAAGCGATGGCAGGAGGAATAGACTAACTCGCCTCGCCAGCGCGGCGGCCGAGCGTTCGGCCCGCGGTACGGTTTAGGGCTTCCTTTGCATCGGAGACGAATCCCCATGAAGGTCGATTTACAAGGCCAGACCGCGGTGGTGACGGGCGGGGCAATGGGCATTGGGCGGGCGATCGCCGAGAGCCTGGCCGCCAATGGCGCCGCCGTGGCGATCGTCGATCTGGCGGCCGGCGAAGCGGAAGCGACGGCGGAGGGCCTTCGCGCCGCCGGCCGGCAAGCCGCCGCCTTTGCCGGCGACGTTTCCGACGCCGGGCGAATGACCGAGATCGCCGCGCAGGTGGCGAAACAGTTCGGGCCGCCCAGCATTCTCATCAACAATGCCGGGATCAACACCCTGCACGACCGCAAGCCGATCCACGAATACCCGGCCGCCGATTGGGACCGTATTTTGCGCGTCGACTTGACCGGCGTCTTCACGACCAGCCAGGCCGTCGTGCCGCACATGTTGCGTCGCGAAAGTAGAGGCGGGCGGATCGTGAATATCGCCTCGATCGCCGGTCTCGTCCCCTTGCGGCTGCAAAGCGCGTTCGTGGCGGCCAAGGCGGGCGTGATTAACCTCTCCAAATCGATGGCTTTGGAACTCGGTCCGCTGGGCATTTTGACCAACTGCGTGGCGCCCGGTTCGACCCTGACCCAAGGCACGCGCGCCCTGTTCTACGGCGAAAGCGACGCCTACAGCGAAAAGGCGGCCAGCCTGCTGTCGCACGTCCCGGTGGGCCGCCCCGGTTCGCCCGAGGAAATCGCCCATGCCGTGCTGTTCCTGGTCGCTCCGGAGGCCAGTTATATCAATGGCGCCGTGCTGGCCGTCGATGGCGGTTGGACCGCCGGGTTCACTCGCGCTTGGTAATTTGACCGGCCGCCTTTTGCGACCTAGATAGAAAATGGGACGGTTCACGTCCTAACCGCGGCCGGCGATTCACTTCTTGGCCTGCCGCGGGAAGTTGACGAACGATCTCAGACGCGAGCAGCCGATTCCGGCGGCCACCCATCAGACTATTTGAAAAGTCCGACCATGAGCACGATCTTGTGCGAGCTCGACGAAAGTCCGTCCTGCTCGCTGAAACATGGCCCTGAAGACGGCATCCAGGCCCAGGTCTGGCGGCTGCTCGCTGGTCTTTATCCCAACGGCAACCGCGTCGAGCGGCGCCACGAGCAGCGTTATCCGTATCCGCGGTTGATTACGCTTTCGCCCGTGAAGACCGACGGCGTCACGCCTCAGGGCGACGATCTGACGGTGGTGGGCAAGCATTTGTCGGAAGGAGGGCTGGGTTTCTTTCACCCTCAGCCCTTGAGCTATCGGCTGGTGATCGCCTCGCTCGAATCGAGCGAAGGGCGCTGGCTCGGCTTCTTGCTCGACCTGCACCGCTGCCGCTTCACGCGGCACGGTTGGTACGAAAGCGGCGGCAAGTTTTTGCGAACGGTCGCCTCGCCGCTGTCGTAGATGCGGCATCTTGCCGCATTGTTAAAGTAGGTGCGGCATCTTGCCGCATTCCCTCAAAGGCGGCGAGGAGCCGCTTCTACTTCAGCGCGACTCAAGCAGTTCGGCCAGATGCAGCACGCGAATCGTGCGGCCTTGGCGGTGCAATCGGCCGCCGATGTTCATCAGGCACCCCGTGTCGGTCGAGACGACGGCGTCGGCTTCGGTTTGCAGAATGCAGCGGACCTTGTCGTCGACCATTGCGCCGGAGACGTGCGGATAGCGCACCGAGAACGAACCGCCGAATCCGCAACACTGGTCGGCATGGGCCAGCGGCATCAGCGTCGCTCCTTGGACGTGGCGAATCAACTGCTCGACTTCATTCGTCAGCCCAAGCCCGCGAAGATGGCAGGCGTAGTGATAGGCGATCTTGCCCTCGTAACGCGCGCCGACGTCGACGACGCCCAGCCGATTCACCAGGAATTCGCTTAGCTCGTAGGTCCGCCCGGCAAGTTCTTCGGCGCGAGCATGCCACTGCGTATCGCCTTCGAACAGATGCGGGTACTCGTGCTTGACCATCGCAGCGCACGAACCGGAGGGCGCGACCACGATCCGTTCGCCGGCGAACGCGGAGATCGTATGTTTGGCTTGCTGCCGCGCCAGATCGGCGAAGCCGCTGTTGAAGAACGGCTGGCCGCAACAGGTCTGGGCCTCGGGAAACTCGATTTCATGCCCCAGGCGGCGCAGCAGAGCGACCGTGGCTTTGCCGGTCTCGGGCCGCAGCACGTCGCCCAGGCAAGTGATCATCAAGGAGAGCTTCATGGACTGTCCAATCTAACGCAAAGCCAAGCGGCCCGCACGGTTTGATCAGGAAAGCATGTTGATCTGGCGAATTCTTTTTCGCGCTCTCGCGCGATAGGCTATGGTTCGTATCGACCATCACCACGGAGCCAATTGGACATGAAAACGTATCGGATTGCGGTTTATCCCGGCGACGGCATCGGCCCCGAAGTCACTCGCGAGGCCGTGCGCGTGCTGCAAACGGCCGCCGAGCGCGACGGCGGTTTCGCCCTCCAATTGACCGAGTTGCCCTGGGGCTACGAATTCTATCGCCAAACGGGCCAGGTCGCCCCCGACAACTTGCTCGAAGTCTTGCAGCCGTTCGACGCCATCTTGCTCGGCGCCGTCGGCTGGCCGGCCGAACTGCCCGACCACGTCACGCTGGCGCCTTTGGTGCGAATTCGGCAAAGTTTCGATCAATACGCCTGCGTCCGGCCGGCAAAGCTTTATCCGGGCGTGCGCTCTCCGCTGGCCGGCAAGCAACCGGGCGACATCGACCTGGTGGTGATCCGCGAGAACTCGGAAGGGGAGTACGTCAACGTCGGCGGCCGCTTTCACGCCGGCCATCCCGACGAGTCGGCCCTGCAAACCGCAGTCCACACCCGCCGCGGGGTCGAGCGCATCTTGCGGTTCGGCTTTCAGATGGCCCTCGATCGCCGCCGCAAGCTGACGATGATTACGAAGTCGAACGCCCAAAGATTCGCCTATGTGTTGTGGGACGACATCTTGGAAGAACTGCGCGGCGAGTACCCGGGCGTCGAGGTCGACAAGCAGCATGCCGACGCCGCCGTGATGAACTTCGTCCGCTGCCCGGAACGGTTCGACGTGGTAGTGGCGTCGAACCTGTTCGGCGATATTCTTACCGATCTTGGGGGCCTGATCAGCGGCGGGCTGGGCCTGGCGCCAAGCTCGAACCTGGACCCCTCGCGCCGCCGCCCTTCGATGTTCGAGCCGGTGCATGGCTCGGCGCCCGACATCGCCGGCAAAGGCATCGCCAACCCCATCGCCGCCGTGTTGAGCGCGGCCATGATGCTCGACTGGCTGGAAGAGCCTCGCGCAGCCGGGGCAATTCGCCGCGCCGTCGAACAAGTGCTGGCCGGCGGCCAGACCACGCCCGATCTCGGCGGCCGGCTGACGACGGTCGAGGTTGGCGACGAGTTGGTGAGAGAAGTTGGGAGTGCGGAGCGAAAGTGAAACAAGGAACAAGGCGCAGCTCGCTTATGAGGAGCCGCTGAGCGATTGCTATGAAGTCGGCGGATGGCGCCCGCGATGGGCTTCCTCTGTGCGGATGGACAAGATCAGCGGCCGGTTCATTTGAAGCGCCACGATTGTCGCGCGCCCCGTGGCGGTCAGCGGGGCGACGGTGGCGCCATCCCAGCGAAAATGATCGAGCCACCGTTGCCGCCGTGGATGAAAGAGCGGCACGCGCCGGCCGCTTGATGGATCGATGGCCGAGCGGCGCGATTCTTTGCGGAGTGAGCACGAAACGCAGGCGAGTGCGAGATTGCCCTCTGTCGAGGCTCCGCCGGCGCTGAGCGGAAGCACGTGATCGATGTGAAATGTGGCTTCTTGGCCCTCCTGCGACAGACCGCAGTACTCACATCGCCCGGCGGCTCGATTCACGACCAAACGGCGCAGCCGCTCGGGCACGTTGCTCACGTGGTTTTGGCCCCGTTGCCGGCGGTTCGCTCGGCGCGCAGCCGCAATAAGGACAGCGTCTCGGCGAGATTCACCAGGCCCTCGGCCTCCTCCCGCTCGTCAGCCGAAAGCGGTTCACCCCGGTCCTGCCTGTCGAGCAGATCGCCCAGTCGTACTTCGACGCCGTGCGGTAAATGAAATCGGGCCAAATCGTCGGGCATTTCAAGTTCGATGGTGACAATTCGCGTCACAAGTAAGCACCTCGCAAGCAGAAGACGGATGCCGTCGACCATTGACAGTATAACACAGCCCTGCCGGCCAGACTGCCAGTTCCCGGTCCCCCCAATCAGCCACTCGGCATAGACACATAACTATCCGTTGATATGATAGCAACCGGGTTTCGATTCGTTCCGGGAAACGCCGATGCCGCCCAAACCGCACCAGAATGGGCATGCGCCCGCCGGCCATGCGCTTCGCAATTTGAATTTGCGGAAGCGGTCTTTGGCCCGCTCGGCCGACGCCCCGGCGCTGGCCCGCTTGGCGGTGCAGATTCGAGCCGATGCGCTGAGCATGACCCGGCTGGGGTTTGCTCGTTGCTCCGGCATCAGCCGCGGAACGCTGCGCGATTTCGAACTCGGCGTCCACAAGCCGACGCGGCAGACCCTCCGACGATTCATCGCCTTCTGCCGGCGGCGGAAAGTCGATCCGCAGCGGTTGGAGGAGCTTGAGCGGCAATATGCCGGCTGCGGCGATACGCTCGAGCACCTGATCGCCCGG
>DATNEC010000035.1:0-11768 GCA_035606815.1 Pirellulales bacterium | reverse complement strand
ACGCCCCGGCGCTGGCCCGCTTGGCGGTGCAGATTCGCGCCGAAGCGCTGAGCATGACCCGGCTGGAGTTTGCTCGTTGCTCAGGCATCAGCCGCGGAACGCTGCGCGATTTCGAACTGGGCGTCCATAAACCGACGCGGCAGACCCTCGGACGATTCATTGCCTTCTGCCGGCGGCGCAAGGTCGATCCGCAGCGGTTGGAGGAGCTTGAGCGGCAATATGCCGGCTGCGGCGATACGCTCGAGCACCTGATCGCCCGGCTGGAGCTGCGCGCCGGCTCGGCTCGCGAGTTGGCTCGCCGCGTGAGCATCAGCGCCAGCACGCTGTGGGAATACCGGCGCGGCAACTTCCCGCTGCCTTGGCCCTTGTTCGAGCGCTGCTGCAAGGCGGTCGGCGAGAATCCGGCGTCGGCCGAGACAATTTGGCAAGCGTCGCACCGTGCGCGGTTGATTGCGCGGGGTTACCCCGAAGCCTGGGCCGAGCTTTGCGTGTGGTGCGGCCGCGCCGGGCGCAGCGAAAGCCATCTGCTGAAGCTGGGCATGACGACGGCCGCGCTGCGCCGGTTGGGCTATTTGGAATTGCCGCCTTGGGAAGAAGTCGCCAAGGCCGCTCGCGCGTTGGCGCCCGGCAACCAGGAATTGCAGGCGCTCAAACAACTCTGGATTCGCAACGAGGCCGAGCAACGCCGGCGGGCGAAAGAGGATTTCGGCGCCCAACTCAAGCGACTGCGCGAGGCCCGCGGCGCCACGCGCCGCGAACTGGCCGATCTGTTCGCCATCGGCGGCAAAAAGCCGGCGCGAATCATCAAGTACGTCGAAGAAGACGGCTATTACTCGGTGCAGGCTTATCCGGCTGGCCTGGCGGCCGTGCTGACCGATGATCCGGCCTTGCGGCAGAAACTGTTGGAAACCTGGCGATTCCGCTGCCGGCAATTCACCTGCCGCCGGCGCCCCGAGGTCCAGGTCGAACTGCGGCTGATTCGCGAAATGTACGGGTTCGAATTCCGAGACATCAAGTCGATCCTGGGCTACAGCAGCTTGGAATACCAGAAGATCGAGCGCGGCGTCGAGTCGCTGCTCGATACGGCCCGCGACCGAATCGTGCAGGCCCTGCACGAAGCCGGAGAGCAGCGCATCGTCGAGCTGCTCGAACGGCTCGCCTCGCGGCGCCGCCAGCGGCTTGCCTGGCGCAGTCCGCCCACGGTGACGGCCCTGATCTCGCTGCTGGCCGAGCGAGAGGGAGGATTGGTTCCGCTTGCCCGGCGGCTGGCCGGCGCGGGGCTGGCGGGCGTCTCGATTCCCCGTTTGCGCGCCATTGCCCGCGGCGCCGACGTTCCGGCGTGGAAGCTTTTGGAGCAGATCGGCGAGGCTTGCGGCGTGGCCGAGTTGGTTAGCGTGCATGGCGATTGGAAGCGGCGCTACCGGGCCAAGCTCCAGTGCCAAAGCATCTCGCCGCTGGGCGTCGAATTGCGATTGCTGATCGCCGAAGCGGCGCCGACCACGCGGGGATTCAGTCAGAAGCTGCCTTTCAACTATTCGGTGCTGGTCCGCGATCTGCAGCGCATCGATCGCAATCAACCCTTGAAATGGTTTCACGTCGAGCGAATTCTCGACGCGGCCGAATTGCGATCGACGCACGACCGCTGGCAGGAGATTCGCATCTTGTGGTACACAAGCAACGATCGGCGAGAGGCAGGCGACAGGAGCCTTTGCGCCGGCCCCGCGCGGCGCGACCGGGCCGGCTGAAGCCCAAATAGTGCTCAGCCCAAATGGTCTTCTTCCTGGCATGCGGCGCCATCGCGGGGTTAGAATCCATTGCGTCCCCTTTCGGGCCGGTGATTTTTTTCAACATGCAGGCGTCTCATGCGACGTTTTTCCTTGCTCCTGACTTCGGCCATCGCCTTGGCCGCGTTCAACGCTTCCGCAAAAGAACCTGGCGCGAAAGAACGCGGCGCGAGCGGGCCCGACGCCCAGCGCGTCAAACAGCTCTTCAAGCCCGAGTTGTTCGAAACGCTGGTCAATCCGAATTGTTCGCACTGCGTCGATGAGGCCAAACGCCGGGCTTCCGAGCTGCGCGGCGACGACCGCGTGCTGGCCTGGACGCGCGGCAAGTACGAAGGCGGCGCGGTCCCTTGGCGGTTCTTTCTCGTGCCGTACCGCGTGATTAGCGACACCTATGGCGTTTTCGTCTACGACGCCGACGCCGGCTTCGTCCGCGGCTACGAGCCTTCGCTCGACTTCCGATTTCACGGTTGGCGCAACGGCGTGATGGTCATTCGCCACAAAGACGGCACGCTGTATTCGGCCCTCTCGGGCCGCGCCTTCGACGGCCCGCGCAAGGGCGAGCGGCTCAAGCCGATCGCCACGATCGAAACCGATTGGGGCCATTGGAGCCAGGTCTATCCCGGCTCGGTGGCCTATCACATGTTCGACAAGTACCAGCCCCACGAATTGCCGCGGCGCGACAACGCCGACTCGATCGGCACGCGGCTGCAAGCCGATCCGCGAGAGGTGGACGGGCGGACGCGCGTGATCGGGCTCGAACTCGGCGGGCAAGCGAAGGCCTGGCCGCTGGCCGCGCTGGAAGCCGCCGGCGGAGTCGTCGAAGACGAGTTGGCCGGGGAGAAACTGGTGGTGCTTTGGTATCCGGCGACGCAGACCGCGGCGATTTATTCGCCCCGAGTCGAAGACGCCCAAGGCGCTAGGCCGCAAACGCTGACGTTCGTTCGCGACGGGGCCGACGAGCAAGCCCCGTTTCGCGATCGCCAGACTGGTTCGCTGTGGGGCATTGAAGGCCGCGCGGCGAAAGGCCCGCTGGAAGGGAAAACTCTGCGTTGGCTGCCCGGTGTGCAGTGCCGCTGGTTCGCCTGGGCCGCCGAATATCCTGAGACCGCACTCCATCCGGGTCCGCGCGACGTGGCGCCGCCGCGAGCAAGCAAGGACGAACGGCCCGCCGCAGACGACGCTTCGCAAAACGCGGCCCCCAAGATTGGTCCGCCGCCCGGCCAACCGCTGAGCGCGGTGATCGTCGAGCCCGATGCCGTCACCAATCGGCAGGCGGCCGACTGGCGGCGCGACGGCTACCAGGCGGCGGCCGTGGTGCTCGACGAACGGCACGACGCGGCAGCCTACCGCCGCGCCGCGCAATTGCTGGCCGACGCCAAGCTCGATCTGTATTACTGGATCGAAGTCGGCCGAAATCCCAAGCTGGCCGAAGCCCATCCAGAATGGATGGCGTCGCTGGGCATGCACGACGATTGGCGCGAACGGTTTCCCAAGGCGCCTCTGCCCAAGCCGGGCGAGGTGGCCAAGGCGTATCCCTGGGTTCCCATCGGTTATCGCCCGGCATACGACGCCCATCGAACGCGGATCGCCGAGCTGCTCGCTCGCGCCGCGAGCGACTACCGCGGGTTGTTGCTCAACGACTTGCAGGGCGGGCCGGGTTCGTGCGGATGCGGCAACCTGCAATGCCGCTGGGCCATCGACTACGGCGTGGCTTCGACTGCCGAGAAACTGCCCGGCGACGACGTGGCGGCGCGGTTCGTGGCCGACGTCCGCAAGCTGGCGCCGGGGAAACGGGTGACGCCGGTCTGGATGACCGAATGCGAGGACCGCGACCTGCCCGCCGACCGCCGGCCGGGCGGCAAGACCACCGGCTATTGCGGCGGCGTGGCTTGCTCGCAGAACACCTGTCCCAAGGTCTTTACAAAACAGTGGAATGCACTCCTGGCCGATCACGACGGGCCGATTGCGTTGCTGGCGACGCACGAAGAGCTCGGACGCGACGGTCCCGAGTATGGCGCCTCGGCCGATTGGATCGCCCAGGCGGTCGGCTATCTCGACGACGTACTGCCGCGGAACGGCGGCCAGCCGCCTCCGCACGAGCGAGTGTGGCTTGTCGTCCAAGGTTACGATCTGCCGGCCGAGGCCGTCGCCGCCGCGCGACAGGCCGCCGCGAAGACCGGCGCCGGCGCGGTGTTCGTGGCGCAGTCGCGGATCGATCAATCTTATGAACCGCGGGTCGTCGTAGCGGCACGCGAGCGTTGAAAGCAGCCGGGGCCGCCAGGGACGCGGTGAATAACAGCCTCTTTGGGTTCCGGATACGTGTTCACACGTCACCAACAAGCCCCCATCGCCTGTGAAGGCACAACAGTGGACGGCGCGCAACTACGGCCCGGCCGGCGGCATCTTGCCGGCCAAGAAATCTCCGTAGCAGCCCACTTATGTCCACCAGAAGCGATATGAGCCCATTCTGGCGTTGTCGCGGTGGCTTGGCCGCCATTGGTGGAACTTTGATCTGCGCGCTATTTCTTGTCTTCCTCGATGTGGTTGTCGATGGGAGCTACCTTTTCTCCGCACTGGTTTGCCCAATCTGGTTCATCGTTGGCGTGGTTCGGGCCGTACTGCGGCGGCCGAGGTTGGGCGTGGCCGCCGCTCGCGTCCTGATTCCCGTCGTCACGGGACTGTTCGTCGTCGTGAATTACTCCGTACAACGCACGATCGCGATGGGCAATGCGGAGCGCCTGATCCAAGCGTGCGAGCGCTACCGGGAAGACAACGGAGCCTATCCCGAGCATCTCGGCGAACTCGTCCCGCGTTACTTGAACTCAGTTCCAAGGGCGAAATACTGTTGCTCGCGCAGCGAGTTCTGGTACTTTGGGGCGCCGCGACCCCTACTTGTCTGGTACGAGGTTCCGCCGTTCGGGCGCAGGGTTTACAACTTTGAGACTGGCAATTGGCGCTACATGGATTAGCTGACGAGGGGCATAAAGGCGACGGGAGTCGATAGTCGAAAAGACATAATGTCTTAAGAGCTCCCGACCGCGATTGTTCCCCACTCGACAACTGTCGCAAAGGTTGGCTACGGCGCGGTGTTCGTGGCGCAGACGCGGATCGATCAATCTTACGAACCTCGCGTTGTTGCGGCGGCACGCGACCGTTGAAGCCAGTCGGCGCCATAAACCTCGGCCGGGCGATGACGGTCGCGGTGATTTATATTTCGGCCGATTGATTTATATTCCCGCGAGTGCGCGCGTGTGAATCGGCGCGGCATCGCGAGATTCTCCGAGAAAACAAGCACTTCGCGCTTCGCGGGGCCTGGCCGCGATGCCCAAAGCAGGCCATTTCATGCCCGCTCGGCGGCGGTTTCATGCCCGATTCGGCGGTTTTCCATAAATCATCGCAGGGGGCATTTTCGGCCGCGGGCCGAGGTTTTGGCCGTTTTCTCGCCCGAGCGGCGGTTATTATCTCGCGAGGCGTATAAATCATGGTTTTTCGCTTTCATCTCGCGGCTCTCTGGCCGCCAGGCGGCTTGTCTTCGGCGAGCCGCGCTCGCCGCCGGCGCGACGGGATCGCACGCGCTGGCATTCGACCGAGGGGCGAACCGAACTTATCACCCCGGCGGCTTGTCCGCAATCGCAAGCGATTCACGCCGACCCGCTGTCCTCGCGAGGCAAGCCGCGGTGTCACCCGCCGAACGCCACGGCCAGCCGAGCCGTAGGGTGGCGATGCCCACCAAAATCGGCTTATCAATCAGATCGCGGCAAAGCCGGTTGCGCCGATCGTGGTGGGCGGTGCCCACCTTACGTAACTTCATGGCCGAGTGCTAAACAAGGGTATGTGAGCAGCTATCTCCTCATGCGACACGAATCGATGGAACTTCGTCGCCTCCGTTTTGCAACGCTGGAAAAAGGCGTTCGGAGCGACTAGCACGGTCTCCCACTCTTGGTAGCTGCGGTACTGAGGTTTTCCTTGCCAAAATGCTGCCCGTGCCGCGTAAAGCTCCGGCTGACTCGGCGTAAAGTGGCCCGATGCCAGCTTATTCTCGATGTGAAGGGCGAATCTCTTCTCGTCCAGCGTTTGAAATACGACGAGTACGTCGGTTTCCCCCTCTTTGAATACGATTTCATGTGTTCCCGTTTTCAGATTCAACTCTGGGAACTCGAATCTACCCCAGGGGTTGTCGGAGCGAGACCACAGGTAGGAAGCGAGTTGACCCTGGAATTTGGTCTTGTCGAGAAACCATTCCGTGAATGCCGCGTTACCCTTGAACGCGCCTTCAAGAGCGAGATCCAAGTCTTTTTCCGTTGGTTTTGTCACACCGAAAATCTTTCAGTCAGATAACGGTTGATCGGTGGCGAACGTCCACCGATATAGCATCTGATAGATCCTCGGCCAGTATTGCAAGGCGTTTGAATTGGGCAAGGGCCTTGCTTTGATTCCTCCACAGGGTGGGGGTTTCACTTTCAGCAAGTGTTTGACGATTTACGAGCGACTCGTTGCACTTTTTTGCGCCGCTTGAGAATCCTACCGATCCGCGCGTCGAGCGGACTCGCCGACACCAACGCGAACTTTTCGACTTGGCCGTGATCGCCCGCTACGGTCGTAGGTCAGGCTTTCCAGGCTGACGTGGGTCAGACTAGAAAGTCTGACCCACGTATTCGGCCTCGTCGCCGCAACCCGCTTGAGCGGGAGCCGCCGGCGGTTGATAATTGCCGGCACGTCGATCTTGGCCCGCCCGAATCGAATCAGGAGGTCCGCCCGGTGAACGCTTCCCAACGCCTCAACCTCGTCCGCGGCTGCTTGCCGGCGCTGGCCGCCGCGATGCTCGTGGCAAACGTTGCCCGCGGCGACGAGCCGGAGTGGACTCCGCTGTTCAACGGCCGCGATTTGACCGGCTGGGTGAACGTGAATTGCGCGCCCGGCACGTTCACCGCCCGCGACGAGATGATCGTATCGACCGGCGTGCCGACGGGAGTGCTGAGGACCGAAAAGCAGTACGAGAACTTTATTCTGGAACTGGAGTGGAAGCACCTGCATCCGAAGGGCAACGCGGGTTTGTTCGTCTGGAGCGATCCGGTCACGGCGCCGGGAGTGCCCTTCTGCCGGGCGATCGAAGTGCAGATTCTGGACGGGCTGAACACCGAAAACTACACCAGCCACGGCGACGTATTCGCCATCCACGGCGCCACGATGCAGCCCGACCGGCCGCATCCCGGCGGCTGGGCGCGATGCCTGCCGAGCGAGCGCCGCGCGAAGCCGGCCGGCGAGTGGAACCATTATCGCGTCGAATGCCGCGATGGCGTGCTGAAGCTGGCGGTCAACGGCAAGGTCGTCTCCGGCGGCAGCGCGTGCAGCCCGCGCAAAGGGTATCTGTGCCTGGAATCGGAAGGCTCGGAATGTCATTTTCGCAACCTGCGGATTCAAGAATTGCCCTCGACCGATCCCAAGCCGGAGGACGTCGCCGATGAAGACCGCGGCTTCAAGTCGCTGTATACGGGCGTCGACCTCGCCGGCTGGAAGGCCGAGCCGGGGCACGAAGGGCATTGGAAGGCGGAAAATTGGATTCTGGCCTACGACGGCAAAAGCGAGGCGAGCGACAAAAATCTCTGGTCGGCCAAAGAATACGGCGACTTCGAACTGATCGTCGATTGGCGGCTGAACGCCCCGCCCGAAGAGCAGCTTCGCCCGCTGATTTTGCCCAGCGGCGAGTACGCGAAGGACGACGACGGCAAGCCGAAAACCGTAGCGGTGCAGGATGCCGGCGACAGCGGAATCTATCTGCGCGGCAACAGCAAGAGCCAGGTCAACATCTGGTGCTGCCCGGTCGGTTCGGGCGGGGTTTTCGGCTATCGCATCGATAAAAAAGTGCCGGCCGAGGTCCGCGCCGGCGTCACTCCAAAGATCAAGGCCGACCATCCGCTCGGCGAATGGAACCGCTTCCTCATCACGATGCGGGGCGATCGGCTGTCGGTCAAACTCAATGGCCGAACGGTGCTCGACGACGCCCAGTTGCCCGGCGTGCCGGCTCGCGGGCCAATCGCCTTGCAGCACCACGGCCATTCGATTCAATTCGCCAATATTTACGTCAAGGAACTCGACTGACTTTCTCTCGATGAAGCACGACGTTCAAGCCGAGCTTGCCCAACTGCGCGACGAGATCCGCCGCCACGATTACAAGTATTACGTTGAGGCCGCGCCGGAGATCGGCGACCGGGATTACGACCGGCTGCTGGAGCGGCTCAAGCAGCTTGAAGCCGCACATCCCGAGCTGATTACGCCCGACAGCCCCACGCAGCGGATCGGCGACGAGCCGGTGGCCGAACTGCCGCAAGCGGCGCATCGCGTGCCGATGCTGTCGATCGACAACACGTACAGCATCGCCGAGCTGCGCGAGTTCGGCGCCCGCGTGGCCAAACGCTTGCCCGACGAGCCGGTCGAATGGGTCGTCGAACTAAAGGTCGACGGCGTGGCCGTATCGCTGATTTATGAAAACGGCCTGCTGCTTCGCGGTCTGACGCGCGGCAACGGCCGCGTGGGCGACGACGTCACGCACAATCTGCGCACGATCGGCGACGTGCCGCTGAAGCTGCGGGGCGACGACGCGCCGCCGGTCGTCGAGGCCCGCGGCGAAGTCTACATGACGAACTCGGACCTGGTGAAGCTCAACCAGGAGCAAGCCGCCCGCGGCGAGGCGGCCTATGCCAACACTCGCAACGTCGCGGCCGGCAGCATTCGCTTGCTCGATCCGCGCATCTGTGCGCAGCGCCATTTGCGATTGTTCTGTCATGGGGTGGGCGCCATCGAAGGGCTGAAATCCGACAATCACATGGACTTTCTCGCCGAGCTGCGCGGCTACGGGCTGCCCTCGACGCCGATGGTCGAATGCTTTGCGACGTTCGACGCGGCGGTCGAGCATTGCGAGTCGCTGGTCGAGCGCCTGCACGAGCTCGATTTCGAAATCGACGGCCTGGTGCTCAAGGTCAACCGCTTCGAGCAGCGCGAGCGGCTCGGCTTCACCAGCAAGGCGCCGCGGTGGGCGATCGCCTACAAGTTCGAGAAGTACGAAGCGACCACGAAGCTCAACGAAATTCGGGTGCAGATCGGCAAGACGGGCGCCATCACCCCGGTGGCCAACCTGGAGCCGGTGGAACTGGCTGGCACGACGGTCAGCCGGGCCAGCCTGCACAACGCCGACGAGATCGAGCGCAAGGACGTCCGCGTGGGGGACGTGGTCGTCGTCGAAAAGGCCGGTAAGATCATCCCCCACATCGTGCGAGTCGAGAAGCATCTGCGCGAAGGCGAGTTGGAAAAATTCGAGTTCCCCAAGAAGTGTCCCGAGTGCGGCACGGGCCTGGTCAAGGACGAAGGGGGCGTGTACATCCGCTGCCCGAATCCGAACTGCCCGGCGCAGCTCAAAGAGCGGCTGCGATACTTCGCCGGCCGCAATGCGATGGACGTCGAAGGGCTGGGAGACAAGCTTGTCGATCAATTGGTCAATGACGGACTCGTGAAAAGCTATGGCGATCTGTACGGCCTGACGCTGGAGCAACTCGCGGGATTAGAGCGGATGGGGCAAAAGTCCTCGGAAAAACTGTTGGCCGGGATCGAGGCCAGCAAAAGCCGCGGGCTGGCCCGGCTTTTGAACGCCTTGGCGATTCGCCACGTCGGCGCCCGGCTGGCCGTGGTGCTGGCCGAGAATTTCGGCTCGATCGAAGCCCTGGCCGCCGTCAGCGAGGAAGAGTTGAGCGAGGTCAACGAGGTCGGGCCGGTGATCGCCAAGAGCGTCTACGAATACCTGCACGGCGACTACGGCCGCGACACGATCGCCGAACTAAAGCGGCAAGGCGTGAACATGGAGGCCCCGATCACGGTCAAAAAATCGGCGTCCGGCGTGCTGGCGGGCAAAACCTTGGTCGTGACCGGCACGCTGGCGCGATACGCTCGCGATGAAATCGAAGAGCTGATTGCGCAGCTCGGCGGCCGGGCGGCTTCGAGCGTTTCCAAGAAGACCGACTACGTCGTGGCCGGCGAAAAGGCCGGCAGCAAGCTGGACAAGGCCCAAGCCCTCGGCGTCACCGTGATCAGCGAGGACGAGTTCGATAAGCTGATCGGAAAGTAAGCGACTTGGGCCACGGATAAAACACCGATCAAGTACAGCCTGAACGGAGAAGCGTCCTCCGCCGGTTGTGGCCGTCGTGCCAAGGGGTATCATTGGGAACGCGGCGGGGACGAACCTCGTCGGCACGCCGAAATCGAGAGGAGTTTTGCCCCATGACCGACTTCCGCATCGAGCGCGATTCGATGGGCGAGGTCCAGGTTCCTGCCCGAGCCTACTACGGCGCCCAGACGCAGCGCGCCGTCGAGAATTTTCCGATCTCCGGCTGGCGGCTGCCGCCCGCGTTGATTCACGCCATGGGCCTGGTCAAATATGCCGCCGGAGTGGCCAACCGCGATTTGGGCAAGCTCACCCGCAGCGGCAAGAACCCGCTAGACGACAAGCAAGTGCAAGCCATGCTCGACGCCTGCCGCGAGGTCGCCACGGGCAAGCTCGACGATCAATTCCCGATCGACGTGTTCCAAACCGGCTCGGGCACGTCGAGCAACATGAATGTCAACGAGGTGATCAGCAACCGGGCCATCGAAATGCTGGGCGGCGACCGGCTCGACGCGAAAAAGCCGGTCCACCCGAACGACCATGTCAACATGGGGCAAAGCACCAACGACACCTTTCCGACCGCGATCCACGCGGCGGTCGCGCTGACGATCGGCGAAAAGCTCGTGCCGGTGCTCGATCGGCTGCGGCAAGTCTTGGCCGACAAGGCGGCCGAATGGGACAAAATCATCAAGATCGGCCGCACGCACCTGGCCGACGCGACCCCCCTGCGGCTTGGGCAGGAAATCGGCGGCTTCGCCCGGCAGATCGAACTGTCGATCGGGCGCGCCCGCCGCGCGCAGCAGGCCGTGTTGGAATTGCCGGTCGGCGGCACGGCGGTCGGCACGGGGATCAACACGCACCCCGACTTCGCGCGCCGCACGTGCGAAGAACTGGCCAAGCAGACGGGCATCGCCTTCGTCGAGGCGGCGAACCATTTCGAGGCCAACGCTCAGCGCGACGGGCTGGTCGAGTGCCACGGCCAACTGCGCGCGGTGGCCAGCACCTTGTTCAACGTGGCCAACAACATCCGCTGGCTCGGCTCGGGGCCGCGCTGCGGTTTCTACGAAGTGCAACTTCCCGACCGGCAGCCCGGCAGCTCGATCATGCCGGGCAAGGTCAACCCGGTGATGTGCGAGAGCATGATGCAGGTGGCCGCCCGCGTGATGGGCAACGATCAGACGGTGGCCATCAGCGGGGCGACGGGCGGCCAGTTTCAATTGAACATCATGATGCCGGTGATGGGCCAAACCACGTTGGAGAGCATCGCCCTGCTGGCCGGCGCCACGCAGGCCTTCGTCGATTTCTGCGCGTTGGAAATGGAAGCCAATGTCGAGGCCTGCAACGCCTCGGTCGAAAAGAGCCTGTCGATGGTCACCAGCCTGAATCCGTACATCGGCTACGAGAAGGCGGCGGCGCTGGCCAAAGAGGCTTTCAAATCGGGCAAGACGATCCGCGAGTTGTGCCAGGAGCAGAAGATCCTGCCGCCGGACGAGTTGGATAAGGCCCTCGATCCTTGGAGCATGACCGAGCCGCAGGCGTAACTTCCTGCCGTATCCGTGTCATTTGTGTCATCCGTGGTCGTCCTCATAAAGAGGGAACCACGGATGACACGGATGTCACGGATTTTCGTTGCCGGAAAGATGCCACGCGCTACAATACTTGGGATCCTTGCGGGTTCCGGCGATGTGGTTTGGAAGAGTTGGGCGGGCTCGGGTGGATGCAATCTTTGCGTAAACCCTTGCCTTCTTTTCTAAAACTCATCAGAATTGAGCTTTGCCGCACGGCGAAACTGGCTAGGATATAGCGAATGCCCTCGCGCGGCCGTGGCATGG
>DATNEC010000021.1:0-12959 GCA_035606815.1 Pirellulales bacterium | reverse complement strand
ACCGTGGTCTTGCCCTTGCAGACGGTCGTGCGCTGCAGACGGCAGATCTGAGCCACACCGGGCCAGTCCAGATATGCGGCCAAGCGAGTGCTGGCTTGAAGATGCCGCGTCACTCGTCGTCCGTGCCCCTTGCTCGACTCGCTGGCTTCAGACAGCGACTGCTGTCGTTGCTGCTCGGTGGCGGGGGGAAAATCCCGGCTGAAATTCCGCTTCGATGGCGGCCTTCAACTCGGGTTGGTTGTCTTTGACGACGATCAAGTAATCGCCGCCGCTATCGACGATCTGTTGGCAGATCTCGCGTTGGCAGAACATCGCGTCGCCACTGACGAGACGCCCTTTTAGAACAACCGTCTTGAGCAATTCGAGCGAGGCCTTCGCTTCGTTCGTGGTCGGATCGACCGCTTGCTGGCTAAGCACGCCCCCCAGTTGTTGATCCAACAGCGAGAGGAGATGGACGTTCCGTTCATGGGCGGTCAGCGTGTTGCAAAGCGTCTTGCCGTCCAGCGAGGTGCCTCGGGCCTCGCCAGGCAACGGCGGGTCCAGAAGCGTTTCCGTCCATTGCCGCAATACCGACTCGAGCATCGCCGGCTCCAAGGCCAACAGTAGATTGCGAAAGCTATTGGGACACGGCGGCTTGCGCGTGAACCCCAGCCAACTCCAGACGGAAGGCCCCTGAGCTCGGGTCCATTGCGCAATGGCCTTGTAACCCCGAGCGCCCGTCAGCAGTCCACAGACAATCGCGGCCAGCATGGCCGCCAAAGGATGGCGTCGTCCCTTACGCCCGCGAGGATCGGGAATCGCCGCCAGCATGGCCAGCAGGCTTTCCCCAGCGCAGGCTTCCACAAACCACCTCCGTGCAAGGGTGAAAATCGAATCCATTCGACTTCCTACGTCGCCAACCCTCAGCCCGTTCGTCGCTTGGGAAAATTGATCGGCCGTGGAGATGACGCGGCTTGGCTTGTCGCTCAAGCCGGCCGCGCGGTAACGTCGAGCGCTTGCGCAGCAGGGTTGGGAAACGGGTGAAAATCATGATTTATACGCCGCGTCCGAGACATAAATCACCAAGTGCGGCGAACCTCGCTCCCGTCCGGCAATTACGCTGTTTCGCGGCGGCCGTCGCCGCGGCGGTTTTTATAATTCAGGCCAAAAATGGGCCGCGATTGGGCAACGATCGCCCCCGAAACGCCCCCTTTTTTGCATGCCCCGGCGAAGCGCCTTGTGGCAAAAGCCTGGAATTCTCGGCAAACGCCGCAGTCGACCGGCCGCCGAAATGAAAAAACTTGCGGCGATATAAATAGATCGGCGGAAATATAAATCACGCGAGGGCCGTTTTGGACCAGGAATCTCGTACTGTGGGCGCCACCCGCCAAGATGCAAAGCTGCACCCTGATTCGTGGCGGGCGATGGCCGCCCCTACGCCTGCTACAGCACGCGGAGCGTGCCTGCTACTTTTTCGCTTGTGGCGCCTGGAGGGCGCCCAGGAATTGCTCAACCGCCTCGCGCCACTCATCGCGACGCGCAACCGACAAGTTTTCATGGCCCGCGCCTTTGAGCAGCGCCCAGGTCTTCTTGCCGCCCAGCCGGTCGAACACCTCGCGGGCTTCGGTCGAGGAAACGCGAACATCGCATTCGCCATGCAAAAACAGCGTAGGACATTCAACCGCGGCGGCATAATCGACCGGATTGTGGTCGAAGCCCCAATAGCCATGCTGCACTCCGCCCCAAAGCACGAGCAATTCGGCGCCCGGAAACGAGGGCAAGCCGACCGCGCGAAAGCGGTTCTTCGTGGTCGAGAGCAAGCGGTCGAACGGACATTCGAGAATTATGGCCGCCGGCTGCAATTCTCCGCCAGCCACGGCTCGCAGAACCGCCGCGCCGCCCATCGAACGCCCGTACAACACCATCGGCGCGTTCGGCCACTGCCGCCGCGCGAAATCGCACGCCGCGACCACGTCGTCGGCTTCGCGGTAGCCGATCGTCGTCGCATATCCATCGGAGCCGCCGCTGCCGCGAAAATCGACCAGCAGCGCGTCGTAGCCCAGTTGGTGAAGCGCCTCCGCCGCCGGCAACAGGCTGGCTTTGCTGGCCGCGAAGCCATGAAACATCAAACACAGCCCCTGGTGCGTTTTCGATTCCGCCTCGCTACGACAAGGCACATGCCACGCTTCGCAGGTCAAGCCATCCGTCGTCGCAAAGCGATGCACGTCGAATGGCAGACCGCAATCGGCGGGCGTTTTCCTATTGCGCGGCTTGGGGATTTCGACTCCGATCAGGATTGCCCTCGCCTTCTGCCCGAGCGACATCGCTTCGGGCGGTGGCGGCCTGGTTCCCGCTTCGACGAAGTGCGTCATCGACCAGGCGTGCCGATAGGCCAGCGCGTTCAGCAACAAGCACGCGAGTACGAACAAGCCCAAGATGACTCGTTTCAGACGCGAACGGGTCCAGCGATATGGGGCTTTGAACGTCACGCTGTTAAGCCTCGCGAGCACGTCTGCGTAGGTTATGCTTCAGCATAAAGGCCGTGGCATGAATGATTATGCTGAAGCATAACCTACTTGCCCTCGATCCGCTTCTTCCCCATCAAGCCTTGCAGTGCCGGCGGCACGAGCACCGAGCCGTCGGCCTGCTGGTAATTCTCCAGAATGGCGATGATCGCGCGGCTGATGGCGATGGCGGTGCCGTTGAGGGTGTGGACGAAGGTCGTGCCCTTTTCGCCCTTGTGCCGGAAGCGAATCCCCAGCCGCCGGGCCTGATAGTCGGTGCAGTTCGAGGTGCTGGTCACTTCGCCGTATTCGCCCGACGCGCCGCGGCCGGGCATCCAAGCCTCCAGGTCGAACTTGCGATAGGCCGGCCCGCCAAGATCGCCAGTGGCCGTATCGACCACGCGATAGGCGATGCCCAGCCCGTCGAAAAGCTTGCCTTCCAGCTCGCAGAAATAGTCGAGCATCGCGTCGCTGGCCTCGGGCAGCGTGAAGGCGAACATCTCGACCTTGGTGAATTGATGCACCCGGTACAGCCCGCGGGCCGCGCGGCCGCCGGCCCCGGCCTCGGTGCGGTAGCAATGGCTGATGCCGCAGACCTTGATCGGCAGTTGCTCGGCTTCCAAAATCGTGTCGGAGAGCAGCCCGCCGAGCGTGATTTCGGCCGTGGCCACCAGGCTCAGGTCGCTGTCGGCGATGCTATAGATCTGCGTCTCGGGGCCGCGGGGAATGTAGCCCGTGCCTTGCAGAATCTCGTTGCGGGCCAGGTCGGGGGTGATCGTCGGCATGAAACCCTCGGCGATCAGCAGATCGATGGCGTATCGCTGCAGGGCCAATTCCAACAGCACGGCGTCGTTCTTGAGAAAATAGAAGCCGTGGCCGGCGACCTTGGCGCCCCCTTCGAAATCCATCAGGCCCAGCTTCTCGCCCAGTTCGACGTGATCGAGCGGCTTGAAGTCGAACTTCGGCGGCGGCGTTTTGCCCTGGCGAATTTCGAGGTTCGCCTGGTCGTCGGCGCCCAGCGGAGCGAGAGGATGCGACATGTTGGGGATCGTCCGCTGCAGCGCGTCCATTTCGGCCGCGACCGCGTCCAACTCGGCTTGGGCCGCCGTGGTTTGTTCGCGAAGGCGCCGGCCCTCGTTCTTTCGCGCCTCGCGCTCTTCGGCGTCCTTGGCCTTGCCGATACTCTTGGAGACCTCGTTGGCGCGCTGATTCAATTGATCGACTTCGAGCTGCTTGTCGCGCCAGCGGCCCGCCAATTCGACAAACCGGCCGACGTCGGCGCGCGAGCCGCGCCGCTCGCAGTTCTGGCGGACGAGATCGGCGTTTTCAACGATGAATTTGCGATCGAGCATGAGAGATTACAGGCGATAGGTTACAGGTTACAGGCGAGCGGGGGGCGTCAGCCCCCTGGTGCATCGCTTTGGGCCGTTTTCCTACGACCCATGCCAACGCGAAGACGTCTTGTTACAGATCAGAGAAGTCGGCGGAACTGATCGTTCGCAAGGCCAACGTCTCGCACGATGTTGCCCATTGTGATCGCGTTCACCGGATTATGCCGCGGAATACTAACCACCCGCGTTCCATTGGTCATGACGATGTGCTTACCTTGGCGAGCGACCCGGAAACCGATTTTTTCCAATGCCCGGACGGCGTCGAGGTGATTGACGCCCGGCAATTTGGGCATGACTAGACCTCAAGCTCAATCTGCTTGCCTCCCGCCGATCGAGCGAGTTCTTGGACCACATCCAGGTATTCGCGGATCGCGTCCGCGATGTTGGCCAGCGCTTCCGTCTCCGTGTCCCCCTGCGAGTGACACCCCGGTAGGCCGGGGACGGATACCGCGAAGCCTTCGTCCGACTTCTCTATGAGGACGGTGTACTTCATTACGGCTCCCGGAATTGAACCATGCGACGGTCGGACCAAGGTCCAAGAGATCGCATCTTGATGTCTTCTCTTAATCATACCGCCAAGTTCCCGCGCCCGCTACGCGGGTCCACTCGAATGGCGACTCAACTGTTCTCCTTCGTTTGCCACGATGCCGGCGCCGACGGCGACTCTTCCATGCGGACGATGTGGCAGAGCAAACCCTAACGCGGTCATGCGAGCGCCCGGGTCAGCCGGCTCCGTCGTGACCGGGATCTGAGCCATGAACCAATCCCGGCCGCCGCCGCATCAGGAAGAACTCTCGGCGCCCAACACCTGGCTCAATTCGTGCCACAAATGTGCGCTGGCCTTGATGCCGCGCTGAAAATCGGCCAGACAGAATTTTTCATTGGGGCTGTGCATATTGTCGTCGTTCAGGCCCCAACCCAACAGCAGCGTGTCGGCGCCAAGCTGCTGGCGGAACGTCGAGACGACCGGGATCGAGCCCCCTTCGCGAATGAACACCGGCCGCTTGCCGAAGCCGTGCTCGATGGCCTTGGCCGCGGCCTGCACGTAAGGGCTGTCGAGCGGAACGACCACGCCGGGCGCCCCGTGAAAAGCGATCAATTCCATTTTGATCCCCGGCGGACAAAGCCGCCGCAACATGCTCTCCAAAGCCGCGTGGACTTT
This sequence comes from Pirellulales bacterium, assembly GCA_035606815.1. GTDB lineage: Bacteria > Planctomycetota > Planctomycetia > Pirellulales > JAICIG01 > JAICIG01. The sequence goes on along the minus strand of DATNEC010000021.1, from coordinate 7,923 downwards.
GCGCGGATCCTGATTTGGCACGAGGCGGAAGCTGAACTTGGCCCCGGCCCGGGCCGGCAGCACGGTCTTCGAGCCTTCGCCCTGGTAGCCGCTCCAGAGGCCGTTGACGTCGCAAGTGGGCCGCGCCCAGCGGCGTTCGAGCGTCGTGTAGCCGGCCTCGCCCGTCACGCCGTCGACGCCCAATTGGGCCATGAACTCCTCGTCGCTGAAGCCCAGCGCCGCGAACTGCTTGCGCTCGGCCGGGGCGAGCGGCGCCACGTCGTCGTAAAAGCCGGGGACTTGAATCCGGCCTTGGTCGTCGACCAGCGCGGCCAGCAGCTTGGCCAGCGCGTTGGCCGGGTTCGTCACGGCGCCGCCGAAGGTGCCGGAATGCAAATCCTGGCTGGGGCCGGTCAGCCGCAGTTCGAAATAGGCGATGCCCTTGAGGCCGTAGGTGATGGCCGGCTGGCCGGGTGCGAATTGGCTGGTGTCGCTGATCACGATCACGTCGCAAGCCAGTCGCTTGCGATGGTCGGCGATGAATTTTTCCAGGTGCTCGCTGCCGACTTCCTCTTCGCCTTCGATCAGGTACTTCAGATTCAGCGGCAAGGCGCCCTGCGAGCCGAGCCAGGCTTCCGCGCTTTTGACGTGCGTCAGCATCTGGCCCTTGTCGTCGGTGGCGCCGCGAGCGTACAGATTGCCGTCGCGCTCGGTCGGCTCGAACGGCGGCGACAGCCATTCGCCCAGCGGATCGGGCGGCTGCACGTCGTAGTGTCCATAGACCAGCACCGTCGGGGCGCCGGGGACGCTCGCCGATTCGGCGTAGACGATCGGATGGCCGGGCGTTTCGCACAACTCGGTGGTCAGCTTCAACGCGCGGAACTGGCCGGCGACCCATTCGGCGGCCCGCCGCACGTCGGCCCGGTGACGGCTATCGGCGCTGACGCTGGGAATGCGCAGCAACTCGCACAGGTCGGCCTGAAACTGCCCCGAGTGCTCCTCCAGATAACGATCGAGTTTGGCTTGGTCCATTGTAAATGCCTTGTCGTGGTACGGATTCTAGCCGTGGCCAAAGATCCTCGGGTCCGCGGCGAATGGTCGTGAATCCATCAGTCGTTCCTCGATCTTGTGCCGGGTTCATACTATAATGGCCCTCGATCCAACGGGCCATGAGGCAGGGATCGAAAAAGGGGGAACTGTCCGTGTCCAAAACGATGGCCGTCGAAGAACCCGTCGTCGAAAACGAAACGCAGCGGCGCGAAAAGACCCGCAAGAAGCCCAAGCGGCAACCGCCTTACAACGTCATTCTTTGGAACGACGACGACCATACCTACGCTTACGTGATGTTGATGATGCGCACGCTGTTCGGCCACCCGCTCGAAAAGGGCTACGAACTGGCCAAAGAGGTCGACACCCAAGGCCAGGCGATCGTGCTGACCACCACGAAAGAGCACGCTGAATTGAAACGCGACCAGATCCACGCTTACGGCAAAGACGGGCTGATCCAAGGCTGTTTAGGCTCGATGTTTGCCACGATCGAACCGGTGGAAGCGTGAGGGAAATGCCCTTACTGAAAACCGTCACGCTCGGCTGCAAAGTCAACCAGTACGAAACGCAGTACGTGCGAGAGGGGCTCGAACGGGTCGGGTTTCGCGAGGCCGCGGCGGGCGAAACGGCCGATTTGTGCATTGTCAATACGTGTACCGTGACGGCCGAAGGCGACGCCAAAAGCCGGCAGACGATTAGGCAGTTGGCGGCCCGCAATCCGGGCACGCGGATCGTGGTCATGGGCTGCTACGCCACGCGGGCGCCCGAAGACGTAGCCCAACTGCCGGGCGTGGTGGAGGTCGTCACCGACAAGCGCGAGCTGCCCGATCTGCTGGGCCGCTTCGGCGTGGTCGATATTCCCACCGGCATTTCGCGGTTCGACGGGCGCAAGCGGGCCTACGTCAAGGTGCAAGACGGCTGCATGCTGAATTGCAGCTTCTGCATCATCCCCAAAGTCCGGCCGCAACTGGCCAGCCGGCCCGCCGAGCACATCCTCGACGAAGTCCGCCGGCTGCTGGACCACGGCTACCGCGAGATCATCTTGACGGGCATTCACCTGGGCCACTACGGCGTCGATTTCAGCCGCGGCCGTGCGAAGGCCGATTGGTTTCGCCTGGCCCAGCTCGTCGATCGCATTGCTCGGCTGGAGGGCGATTTTCGCGTGCGATTGTCGAGCATCGAAGCGACCGAAGTCACGCGAGAGTTGATCGCCGCTATGGCCGAATACTCGCGGAAGGTCTGCCCTCATCTGCATGTTTCGTTACAGAGCGGCTCGGACCGCGTGTTGCGCCGCATGCGGCGCCGCTGGGGCGCCCGGCGCTTTGTCGACCGCTGCCGCCTGGTCCGCGAAACGCTCGACCAGCCGGCCCTGACGACCGACATCATCGTCGGTTTCCCCGGCGAGGCCGAGTCCGATTTTATGGATACTTGTCGCGTGGCCGAAGAAGTCGGGTTCTCGAAGATTCACATCTTTCCGTTCAGCCCGCGCCGGACCACGCCCGCCGCCGAAATGCCAGACCAGGTTCCGCATCCGATCAAGGCCGAGCGCGTCGAACGTTTGGCCGAACTGGAGCGCCGGCTGGCCGACGGCTATTACCAAAGCCTGCTGGGGCGCAAGCTGCAAGTCATGGTCGAATCGCCCGTGCCCGAGCGGCCGGGCTACATCTACGGCACAAGCTGCCGCTACGCGATCGTCGAGGCCCCGGCGGGCACGGCGCCCTTCGGCCGGTTCGCCGAGATTGTTGCCGGTGGCGTGGCAAACGGCCGCATTCAGGCTGCGGAATTTAGCCGCGGAAGAGAAACGGGCGCAAAGGGATGAAGGTCCAAGGGGCTGACCGGTTTCCAGAGCTTGGAACCTTGTTTCCTCCCTGCTGCTCTCTCTGTCCCGCTCTGCCTTTGTCACTCCGCGCGTTCTCCTTCATCCGTGGCTAAACTCCGTCGTGCGAGAAGAGTGGCGGATCTGGCCGAGGTAGTAATCGACGAACGCGAGCACTTCGGCGCGGTGCGCTCCCCAGGGCAGGTACAGGCCGCGAGTGAATGACAGGGCGCCGCCCGCTGGCCGCAAGAAGACGCCTTCGCGGCAGATCTCGCTCGTTTCGAAGGCGCGCCAGGCGATGCGTCGCTGCCGGCCGAGAACCTCCTGCGAGATGCCTTGAGCGCTGAGTTCGAAATGCGTCGGAACGAAGAACCGCCAGGCGGCCGCGGCAAGAATGCCGCAAGCGACCAGCGCCCATTGAGCGCTTCCCGTGCCGAGGCCCACGGCCACGATCACCACGACCGCGACGGCCGACAGTAGCCAGGCGGAAAGCCCTCCTTCTTCAAGCGGCCAGCTTCGCCAATGGATCGGCGGCGGCGGACCGCGGCGGGCGGATACGGCAGGCGACGGAGTGCTGCTCATGGCAAACTGCGAATCTTTAGCCACGGATGAAACACGGATGACGAAGAACGATCAAAGAAGGTTTGATTTCATGGTCTCTTTGCCCCTCTGACCCTCTATTCCTTTGCCCCTTTTCCCAATCCGTGTTTCATCCGTGGCTAATTCATGCTGGGTTGAAGGCGGTAATACTTGCTTCTGCGCCCCGCGAATGACGAACATCAAAAACCCAAACAGGCAACTGGCCACGGTCAAACTCATCCCCAAGACGACCCCGAAGTGGTCTCGCAGCAGAATGAGAGTCGGCGGTTCATCGCTATGCACGGGGCGGCGGCTGGGCAAGCCCGGCAAGCTGGCTTGCCGCTGGGTTTCGGCCTTCCAGGCTTCCCAATCGGCCAGGGCCTGCGGACTGCTCAGCTCGGCCACTTTTTCCCTGCGGACGTAAACGAGCGCGGTGGAGAGGACCGCCAGTAGGGCCAAATAAGCGGACGCCCACAAGGCGAGGCCCAGACTCGGTCTGCGCGGCGCCCTGCCGGTCATGGCTTGGCCTTTAGCAATTCCAGCGCCGCCGAAGCCATCGCCTCCGCGCCGGTCGCCAGGGTCGGCTCGGGGTCCGGGTAATAAATAGGGGAATGCAGCGACGGCGGCGGTTGGCCGATCCGCTCGTAACCGGCCAGGCGTTTCTCGTCGACCGAGCCGACGCGGAACATGAAGATCGGCACGCCCGCCAAACCGTAGCGGCTGAAATCCTCTCCGCCCATCGAAGGCTCCGACGGAACGACGCGGTCTTCGCCGAACACGCGGCGAAACACCGGCACGACCCGCTCGACCAGTTTTTCGTCGTTGAACATGGCCGGCGTTCCCTCGGTCACTTCGACCGTCGGTTCCGGAGCGCCGGAACTGGCGGCCGTCGCGGCGGCTTTGCGGCGAATCGCTTTGAGTAACTTTTTGCGGACGTCTTCCGAATAGCTGCGGACGGTCAGTTGCAGGTCGCACTCGTCGCCGATCACGTTGTGCTTCGTGCCCGCATGGATCGAGCCGACGGTGATCACGGCCGGCTCGGTGGGCTTGATCTCGCGGCTGACGATCGTTTGCAGGTCGAGAATCAAACGGGCGGCCTCGACGATCGGGTCGATCGTCGTGTGAGGAAACGCGCCGTGGCCGCCGCGGCCGCGCAGCTTGATGTCGACGCTATCGACGTTCGCCAGTGCGTAGCCGGCCAGGTAGCCCACGCGGCCCGAGGCCAGCGTGGAATCGACGTGCATCGCCAGGGCAAAATCAGGCTTGGGAAATTTTTCGAACAAGCCGGCATCGAGCATCTGCAACGCCCCTTCGCCGCGTTCCTCGGCGGGCTGGCCGATGAATACCACCGTACCGTGCCAGCGGTCCTTGTTCTCGCCCAGATAGCGCGCGACGGCGATCAGGCTCGTAATGTGGATGTCGTGTCCGCAGGCGTGCATCACGCCGGTCTCGGCGCCTCGCGAGTCTTTGACTTTGACCTTCGAGGCGTAGGCCAGTTGGGTCTGCTCGACGACGGGCAGCGCATCCAAATCGGTGCGAATCAGAAGCGTGGGGCCTTTCCCGTTCGTCATGACGCCCACGACGCCGTGGCCGCCCACGCCCTTGGTGACTTCGGCGCCTGCCGCCTTCAACTCTTCGGCCACGCGCGCGGCCGTTTCTTTCTCTTCCAGAGAAAGCTCGGGATGTTGATGGAAATGCTTGTAGAGGGTCAGTAACTCGGCGAGATGGGCGCTGACCCAGGCTTTCGGCTCTTCGGCTCGCGAAATCGGCGTCAGGATCAGCAGGCCCAGCGCGCCGAGGCCGGCGAAACAACAACTTGCGAATAACTGGCGGAACATCCCAATCCCCCCGCTAAGGCACTAAAGAACGAAGCCATGAATCGCGAAACGCTACCGCCAGTATGGCCGCCGAACTGCGGTTGGCAAGACTGGCTGACAAACGCCCGGCAAGAGTGTCGGGCCCGCCGTTGCGGCGGGCATTCGCCGCGTTGTCATTCCTTCCGGCTCGTTCCTACAGCCCGGTCGTGCGGTTCATGCTTCCGGCCGGAGGCAGCGGCGGATTGTTTTGATACTCCGGCAGGTCGATCAACTGCATTTGGATGTCTCGCTGCGTCGCGCCGTGCTCCAGTTGGCCGACGTAGTTCGCCAGTTCCGTAGCGGTCGGGGCGCGATTCAGGTACTGCTGGAAGAACCCGTTCACGTCGTTGGTATAAGCTTCCGGACTCTGCTCGAAGCCCAGCACCACCTGCTCGCGGGTCATGGCGCCGCTATCGAGATTGCCGGTCCAGAACTGCAGACCCTGCTGATCGGGCTCGCGGTTCAGCAAACGCTCGTAGAGCGTGGTCACCCAGGCCGCGTTGGCGGACAACTGCGGGTGCGAGTTCCCGGCCTCGGCAAAGAACTCGGGCGAACTGATCATGCCAGCCACCACATGCTCCGGCCCGCCATCCTGTCGCCAGAGGTTGACCCAGAATTGCAAGCCTTGGGGATCGGGCGCTCGCAGCAGGAACTGCTGGTAATACTGGCTGACGATCGGGTCGAGCCGCTCGTCGCTTTCGAAGATGCCCTGGGCGATGATGCTGTAGGGCTGGCCTTGCATGATCTGCGCGGTCCAGAACTGCAGGCCTTGCAAGTCGGCGGCCCGGTTCAGCACCTGGTGATAGACCTTGTCGACGATCGAGGCTTGGTGCGACAGCAGCGTGACGGCGGTCGGCGTGCTCACGGCGCTGCCGTTGACGGCTTCGTAGATGAATTGATCGTAGCCTTGGAAGGAGCCGTTGGGCGTGTAGGTGAACGAACCGTCGGCCTGGAGGACCAACGTGCCGTGCAGCGGCCCGCTGACGCGCGTGGCCGTGACGCCGCCGGAATTGCCGTCGTTCGACAGTACGCCCGCACCGGCCGACACCTGGCTGCTCGCGCTGTCGCTGAGAATATAGGCGTCGAGGACGGCGGTCGGGGTCGAGGACGAGACGACCGAGATCGTGAACGTATGAGTCGAACTCTGGTTGTTATTGCCGGGATCGCGGAGCACCAGGCTGATGGTCGCGGTCCCCGTCGCCCCGAGGGCCGGCGTGAACGTCAGATTGCCGTTCGTCGCATCGACGGCGGGCGCGGCGCTGAACAGTCCGGCATTCGTATCGTTCGTGACGACGAACTGCAGTTGCTGTCCGCTCGCGTTCGTGCCAGCGGAGATGTTGGTGGCCCACTGCCCGACTGTCCGCGGTCCGGAATTGGCGCTGACCTGCACGTTGGCGCCCGCCGTGAAGCTAGGCGCCTGGGCCGAGACGGCCACGGTAATGCTGACCGTGGCCGGGGCGGAGGTTTGCACCGGGGTGCCGCCGGAAACGGTGAAGCTGAAGCTATCGTCGGCGGTCTGGTTAGGATCGGGCACGTAGATGACTTTGTTCTGCGCGTTCGCCACCGGAGTGTTGAGAGCGGTGATCGCGGCGCCTCTCGTTACGCCGTCGGCCGTCTGGTAGAGCGAGCCATGAACGGGCAGCGAGGCGATCGCAGCCGCGGGCACGTAGCTTTGGCCCGGGGGCGGGTTGCCGCCAAGCGTGATCGTTTGCTGCGAATTTTCCGAGACCGTCACGCTCTGCGCCACGGCCGTGGGCGGCGGGCTCAAAACCGTCACCGTGAACGAGCGGGTGAACGTGTTGACTCCGCCCAGCGACGCGCCTCCGTTATCGGTCACCGTGACGGTGATCGTCGCCACGCCGCTGCCGCCCACCGCCGGCGTGAACTGCAGCATGCCCATCGTATTCGGGCTGGTGTAGGTCACCGTCGGATTCGGGACCAGACCCGGATTGCTCGATGTGGCCGTCACGGTCAAGGCTTGCGATTCGTCGAGGCCCGCGCTGATGCCCGTCAGGTTGACCGTCGTCGTCGCCGGGTTCGGCCCGAAGTTTTCCGGCAACGTAATATCGTTGATCGGGTTCAACGTCGGAGGATCATTGATGGCATTGACCGAAATGGTGGTCGTCTGCGGGTTCGAGGTATTGTTGTTCGCCCCGCTATTGCTGGCGGTGACCGTCAGCGTCGCTACTCCGAACATGTCGGGAGCGAGTTGGAAGGTCAGCGTGCCGTTGGCGTCGATGGCGGGTTGCTGCAGGAAGAGCGAAGTATCGTTCGGATCGACCGTCACGTCGAACGTCACGGGACCGCCCGCGGCGCCCGGATTGATGCCGAAGGCGAAGTTGGGATCGCTAATGACTTGGTTGTTGCGGCCATGTTGGCTGCCGCTGGCCACGACGGTGTTGTCTTCGAACGTGGTGTACGTGTGCAGACTGAACGAAGGCGGCGTGTTCGTCGCGGTCACGTTCAAGACGGCGGTCGCCGAACCCGTGCTGTAGGCCGTCAGGCCGCCGGTGGCGCCGCTGCCCGCGAGATTGACATGAGCGCCGGCCGCCTTGCCGTCGTGTTGGTCCCAAGCCTGGAAGATCAAGGTCGCTGGACCGGTGTAGTTGGCATTGGGCTGGAAGCGGACCTTGGCGCCGGCGCTCA